>JALWTZ010000271.1 GCA_026993285.1 Lysobacterales bacterium
AAACAGGCGGCTGATACCGGCCGGTGGGTCGTTGACGGAACGGCCGGTATGGCCCAGGCTGACCCGGCTCATCATGGCCAGGGTAATCAGCCCGATGCCGCCCACGGCAAGAAAATGCATGCCGGTCCAGATATTCACCGGCATCCACAGGCGGGCGGCCAGTACAGCCAGCCCGAGGATCATCCACAGCTGGGCCAGCCACAGGCTCCAGAGCATGGGGTTTTTCCAGATGGCCGGGTGATGCCAGCCTTTCAGGCGCAGGGCCAGCACCACGAAGGCCAGCAGTGCCAGCCAGGGCAGCCAGCCGGCGGTGGGGAAGAAGCTTTGTTCGATAAAAATACCCAGCAGGGCCAACAGGCTGGTGAGGTCCATCCAGCGTGCATTGGGCAGGGGTTGTTGCAGCCCCAGCCCGCGTTCAATGAAAAAGGGCACCACCCGGCGGCTCATGGTCAAAATCAGGCCGATGATCAGCCAGAAACCGCCATACAGCCCCCAGTGCATGCCTGCCGTACTCAACCAGCCCAGTGCGCCGGCATAGTAGAGGCCATTGCCGATAGCCAGCAAAAGCAGCTTGGCCAGAATGCCGGCCTGCCGCCATTGCCGGGCCTGAACAATGGGGCGTGCCACGGCCAGCCACAGGCCCAGGTTGAACAGGCTGTCGGCGGCCCAGGCCCAGGGCAGGGCTGTATCGCCACCCAGAGGCAGCAGCCGGGCCAGCAGCCAGAGGGCGAACAGGCCGTTGAGGGTGTTGCCGCTGGCGGTTTCCCGGCCCGTCCAGTTGCGTGCCGCCGTGAGCAGAAAACCGGCCACGACAGCCATGGCATAACCGTAGATCATCTCATGGGCATGCCATTGCATGGCCGCCAGCGAGGAGAGCATGAAAGTCTGGTGGCCGGCAAAGAATAACCACCAAAGCACCATGGAGAAGGCGCCATAGAAGGCTGCGCCCAGGAAAAAGGGGCGAAAACCGCTTTGCCAGAGTGTCTGTACCGGTGCGCTCATGGTGAGGATCCTGTTGCTTGGATGATGCGGTTGCACAGTATACCCAAAGGCCGGGCCGTATTACCGGTTCACAGGGGGTAGCGGGTTGGCAGGGCCTTTGCTATGGTGCGCCGCATGAGTGGCACCCCCCGTTACGTACAGATTCGTGAATACCTGCGCCAGCTGCTGGACGATGGCAGCCTGCAGCCCGGTGACCGCATACCCACCGAAGCCCAGCTATGCGAGCAGTTTGGTGTCAGCCGCATGACAGTGAACAAGGCGGTACGGGATCTGGTGCGGGAAGGGCGTCTCCTGCGCCGGGCCCGGGCGGGGACCATGGTGCAGGCCCCCAGGGGGGAATTGCCCCTGCATGCCATTCGCAACATCGCCGAGGAAGTGCGCCAGCGTGGTCATGCCTACAGCGGTGAAGTGCTGCGGCTGGAAGCGACACGCGCCGATCAGCGTCTGGCCCGTGCCCTGCGGGTGGCGGAAGGGGAGCGTTTGTATCATTCCCTGATTGTGCACCGGGAAGATGGCCTGCCCATCCAGCTGGAAGACCGTTATGTTCTGGCCGCGTGTGCGCCGGGGTATTTGCAACAGGATTTCAGCCGCAATACACCCAATGCCTTTCTCACCCGCCTGTGCCCGGCGCAGGCGGTGGAGCACCGGGTGGAAGCCGTCCTGCCCGATGCCAAACAGGCGCGATGGCTGCAAATGGAGCGCACGGAGCCTTGCCTGCGGGTATTGCGCCGGACCTGGGCGGCAGACCGGCTGATGTCTTATGCCGAATTGCTGCATCCGGGCAGTCGCTACAGCCTGCGCAGCCTCTCCGGGCCGCTGGACGCTGCCGAGGAGCCGGTTGGGGAAGTTCAGAGAAAATCGAAGGTATAGGTGACGACCTGCCGGCCCGGGTCCAGGGTTTCCAGTACAACCGGCACCAGTTGGCCGGGGGGCATGCCCGCCGCCAGGGCCTTGGGGTCCTGCAGGTATTCTTCCGGGCGAAAACGCCGCATGGCGACCACTTGTTCATCCAGATCCGACAGCTTCAGCTCGATGATGGGCCAGGGTTGGGTCCGTTCGTGCTGATTGACCATGGTGATGGAAATCAGCATGGCTCCTTGTACGCTGGGGTGCGCCTGCATGCTGGTATCCACGGCCTGTATGCGTTCCGGGTGCCGTTCGGCCTGCAATTGGCAGGGTAGCGTGCCACAGGCCTTTTCCACCAGATCAGCGGTGATCGGCAGGCGGGCCAGTGCCGCCCGCCCCAGCCAGGCTGCCTGCAGCAGGGCGGTAAGGCTCAAGAGGATGGCTGCAACCAGCCAGGGCCAGCGCTTTTCAGGTGTGCTGGCACGGGCACGCGGCAGGGGCAGATCGATATCGTCTTCCGCCAGGGCGGGTAGCGGGTCGTCCTTTTCCAGTGGCGGGTCAATGGCGGGTTCGATTTCTGCTGCCCCGGTCAGTCGGGGTTCGGGTTCCAGTGGCAGGGCCGGTTGCGGGTTGTCCTCGGCGGGTCTGGCCACCAGGGTGTCATCTTCGTCCTGGGTTGGGGGGTCCAGTTCCGGCACACGGTCACGCAGGGTGCCGGTGGCACGAAAATGGTGGCCGCACACGCCACAGCGAACCACGCCGTGGGCTTGCAATTGCTCGGCCCGCAGGCGGTAGATGGACAGGCAGGCAGGGCACTGGCTATACATGAACGCCTGGCCTCGGCTCAGGGGCGGGTGAACACCAGTCGAATCCAGTCATCCTGGTTCTCTTGTTGCTGGAAGCGGAGAAGGGGCGCATAGGCATTCCGTACCGTATCGGCTTGTTCTGCCAGTATACCCGAAAGTACCAGGGTGCCACCGGGTGCCACCCGCGCAGCCAGGGTTTCCGCCATGTCACATAGGGGGCCTGCGAGAATATTGGCCAGTACCAGCGGGTAGCAGCCTTCCGGCTGGGTTTCCGGTGTATAGACCGTGAGGCGGTTTTGCAACCGGTTACGGCGGGCATTTTCCAGGCTGGCTTCCAGTGCCTGGGGGTCGATGTCCACGCCCACGGCCTGTTCGGCACCCAGCAGCAGGGCGGCCAGGGCGAGCACGCCGGAGCCACAGCCGTAATCCAGTACCTTCAGGCCCTGTGGAGGATGGGCATCCAGCCATTGCAGGCAGAGGGCGGTGGTGGCATGCGTGCCAGTACCAAAGGCCAGGCCGGGGTCCAGATGCAGCACGACTTCTGCCGTTTCCGGTACCGCGTGGCTGGAGGGCACGATCCACAGACGCTGGCCGAAACGCATGGGCTGGAACTGGTCCATCCAGGCCCGTTCCCAGACCTGATCCCGCAGGGTTTCCACACCCAGCCAGCGCAGGCCGGGCCGGGCTTCCAGTTGGCCGCGCAATGCGTTCAGGTCGGTACCGGCTTCGAACAGGGCCTTGAGGATGACTTCGTCCCAGACCGGCTGTTCACCCGGTGCCGGTTCCAGCAGGGGCTGGTCTTCGGCATCCAGCCAGGTGATGGACAGGGCACCGGCTTCTTCCAGCTGCTGCTGGACGGCTTCTGCCGCCGTACCGGGCAGGCGCACGGCCAGTTGCTGCCAGTGGCTCATGAATTTTCTTCGATATAGGCCTTGAGGCGTTCTTCCAGATAATGGATGTTCATGCCCCCCTGAACAAAGCCCGGATCGGTCATGATGCGCTGGTGCAGCGGGATGTTGGTGGTAATGCCGTCGATGACCAGTTCGGACAGCGCCAGGCGCATGCGGGCAATGGCCATTTCACGGGTTTCACCATGCACAATGAGCTTGCCCACCATGGAATCGTAGTGTGGTGGCACGCTGTAGCCGGCATACAAGTGGGTGTCCACACGCACGCCCGGCCCACCCGGTGGGTGGAAATGTTCGATTTTGCCCGGTGAAGGCATGAAGGTCAGCGGGTGCTCGGCATTGATGCGGCATTCGATGGCATGGCCATTGAACTGGATGTCTTCCTGCTTCCAGGGCAGGGGTTCGCCAGCGGCCACCAGCAGCTGGGCACGAACCAGATCCATCTGGGTGATGCGCTCGGTCACCGGATGTTCCACCTGGATGCGGGTGTTCATTTCGATGAAATAGAACTCGCCATCCTCATAGAGAAACTCGAAAGTGCCGGCACCGCGGTAGCCGATACGCTTGCAGGCTTCCACGCAGACTGCACCGATTTCGGCCCGCTGTTCCGGAGTAATACCGGGCGCAGGCGCTTCTTCCACCACTTTCTGGTGACGGCGTTGCATGGAACAGTCCCGCTCGCCGAAATGCACGGCATTGCCGTGTTCGTCGGCCATGACCTGAATTTCAATGTGGCGCGGGTTCTGCAGGAATTTCTCCATGTAGACGGTGGAGTCGCCAAAGGCGGCACCAGCTTCCTGGCGAGTGGTGGCGATGGCATTCATCAGCGCCATTTCGGTGTGCACCACCCGCATGCCGCGCCCACCACCACCGCCCGCGGCCTTGATGATGACCGGATAGCCGATACGCTCGGCGATACGCTGGTTTTCTTCCGGGTCGTCTCCCAGGGGGCCGCCGGAACCGGGTACGGTGGGCACGCCGGCGTCTTTCATGGCCCGAATGGCGGTGACCTTGTCCCCCATCATGCGGATGGTTTCCGAACGCGGGCCGATGAAAATGAAGCCGGATTTTTCCACCCGCTCGGCAAAATCGGCATTCTCCGAGAGAAAGCCGTAGCCGGGGTGGATGGCCACGGCATCGGAAACTTCCGCCGCGCTGATGATGGCGGGAATGTTCAGATAGCTGTCGGTGCCGGGGGCCGGGCCGATGCAGATGGATTCATCCGCCATGCCGACATGCTTGAGGTTGCGGTCCACGGTGGAATGCACCGCCACGGTATTGATGCCCAGCGTGTGGCAGGCGCGCAGAATACGCAGGGCGATTTCACCCCGGTTGGCAATGACGACCTTATCCAGCATGGGACACCCGCTCAGCCTTCACG
>JALWTZ010000272.1 GCA_026993285.1 Lysobacterales bacterium
CCTGTTGCCGGTTGGCCCGGGTGATGGTCTGCCAGTGTTCCGGCCAGTCCTGTTGCAGCCGTTGCAGCAGCCAGGCCGGGTGTGCCGTGCGGATGACCGGGTCCGGGTGTTGTTGCAGGGCCTCCAGTGTCCATTCCCGTCCGGCCCGGCGCAGAATGGCATTGACCAGCCCCTTGAGATGGCCCAGCTTCAGTGCCGGCAAGCAGTGCAGGGCATCGTTGACCACCGCGTGGGGTGGCTGCCGGCCTTCCATGAGCCGCCACAGGCTGATCAGCAGCAGGTCTTCGCCGGTGCGGTTGCGCCCTTTCAGGGGCTGTTTCAGCCAGGGTTGCAGCAGGCGGTGGTAGCGGTGCAGGCCGCGCAGGCTGCCGTAGAGCCAGGCGGTTTGCCGCGGGTTCAGTGGTTTTTCCTGCAGCAGGGTGTTCAGCGAGCGGCCCTGGTGGCGAACCTCGGCCAGGGCGCGAACCACCGGCAGCAGCACCGGGGCTGGGCTCACGCGCCGGGCTCCAGCGGCCGGGCGTTCAGGTAATCACGCACGGGCACCGGCCGGCTGCCGGGGCGCTGGACTTGCAGCAGGCGGAGCACGCCCTGGCCGCAGGCCATGTCCAGCCCCTCGGGGCCGGCGGCCTCCACCTTGCCGGGCGGCTGGCTGGCCGGGCGGTTCAGGGCCACGGCCTGTTGAATCTTGATCGCCTGTCCGGCCACTTCCGCCTGGCAGGCCGGCCAGGGGGAGAAGGCGCGCACCTTGCGGGCTAGGATTTCCGCGGGTTGTTGCCAGTCCAAGCGGGTTTCTTCCTTGCGGATCTTCTCGGCGTAGGTCACACCGCTGGCCGGCTGGGGCACGGGCCGGGGCAGGCCGGTGCTTTCCACGCGCTGGAGGAAACGGATCAGGGTCTGTGCGCCGGTTTCGGCCAGCTGGTCGTGCAGCTGGCCGGTGGTGATGTTTGCGTCCAGCGGCACGCGGGTGCAGTCGTAGAGCGGGCCGGTGTCCAGGCCGGCTTCCATGTGCATCAGGCAGATGCCGGTTTCGGCATCACCGGCTTCGATGGCCCGGTGGATGGGCGCGGCCCCGCGCCAGCGTGGCAGCAGGGAGGCGTGGATGTTGATGGGTGCCCGGGCGGGAATGTCCAGCACCGCCTGCGGCAGGATCAGGCCATAGGCCACCACCACGAGAAAATCCGGTGCCAGCGCGGCAAGCTGCTGTTGCCAGCCGGGATCGCGCAGGGTTTCGGGCTGGCCCACGGGCAGGCCCAGGGCTTCGGCCGTGGTCTTGACCGGGCTGGGCCTGAGCTTGCGCCCCCGGCCGGCGGGGCGGTCGGGCTGGGTCAGCACCAGCGGGATTGTATGCCCGGCGGCGTGCAGGGCGCGCAGGGTGGGTACGGAGAAATCCGGCGTGCCGGCAAAAACGATTCGGAAGGGCATGGAATCAGGCTTCTGCGGCCACGGCCCGGTGCCGCTTTTCCATCTTTTTCAGCACCATTTTCTGCTTCAGCGGTGAGAGATAGTCCACGAAGACCTTGCCGCGCAGGTGGTCCATCTCGTGCTGGATGCAGACGGCCAGCAGCCCTTCGGCCTCCAGCTCCACGGTTTCTCCCTGTTCGTTCAGGGCGCGTACCCGGATCTGTTCGGCCCGCCGGACCTTGGCGTAGATGCCCGGTACCGACAAACAGCCTTCTTCGTGTTCCTGGTGGCCGCTTTCCTCGATGATTTCCGCGTTGATCAGGCAGATGGGTTCGTTGCGCTCCTCGCTGAGATCCATCACCAATACATCCAGCTGTTCGTTGATCTGGGTGGCGGCCAGGCCGATCCCCTTCTCGGCGTACATGGTCTCCAGCATGTCCGCCACCAGCTGGCGGATGGATTCATCCACCACTTCCACCTTGCGGGCAGGCTTGCGCAGGCGCGGGTCGGGGTATTCCAGTATTTCTCGAATGGCCATGGCTTTCATTGTGAGGCAAACAACCGGAGATTATAGCATTGGGCCGGCAGAGGCCGGGATTACCGTTGGAATTCCGGGTTTGTGAGGGGTTTTGCGCTTTTTTTCTCGGAGATGCGGCTTCAGGCATTTTACTTCCGTGCTTTTTCCGCTAGACTCAATACTCCAATGGAATCATGCAATTGTCGGCCATGTTTAAAAAATTACTTGCAGTTTGCCTGCTAACGCTTTCATGTACCTATGTTCTCGCCGATGATCCGCTGCTGGATGCAGATCATCCTGACCACTATGTGGTGCAAAAGGGCGATACGCTCTGGGATATCGCGGACCGTTTTCTCAAGAGCCCCTGGCTGTGGCCGGAAATCTGGCAGGTCAATCCGCAGATTGCCAATCCGCACCGGATTTATCCGGGCGATGTGATTTCACTGGAGTATATCGGTGGCAAGCCGCGGCTGGTGCTCAACCGGGGCAAGGGCCGGGAAGTCAAACTCTCCCCCCGTGCCCGTGCTGAACCGGTGGACAATGCCATTCCCACCATTCCGCTGAGTGCGGTGGACCAGTTCCTGACACGGCCAAGGATCGTGAGTGAGGAAGAGGCCCGGCGCATGCCCTACATCGTCGATGTGGAAGAAGGCCGGCTGATGGCCAAGGTGGGGCGCTCGGTCTATGTCATGGGGCTGGAAGATGTGCAGCCGGGCGAGAACCTGGTGGTCTTGCGCCCGGGCCATGTCTACCGGGAAGTGACCGACGATTGCTGGGGATTTGATGAAGGGGATCCGCGCACACCCACCGCCGATCCCTTTGTGCTCAATCGCCACAAGACGCTGGAAGGGGGCATTGCCGCCGTCTGGAACGATGTGCTGGAATGCCACAACATGCACACCCGCTGGCTGGGCCATGAGCTGATGGAAATTGGCCGGGTGCAGGTCAAGCAGGCCGGCAACCCCGGTGTGGTGGTGCTGCAGCAGGTTGAAGTGGAAGTACACAAGGGTGATTTGCTGGCCCGGCCGGAAAAATCTCCCTGGCCCCTGACCTTCGCGCCTCATGCTGCTGACCCGGCTCTGCATGGCGCGCGGGTACTGTCCATCGCCAATGATCTGGGTGGCGGTGGCAAGTACCAGGTCTTTGCGCTGAACAAGGGCCGTGCCGATGGCGTGGAACCCGGGCAGGTCATGGCCATTTTCCGCCCGGGTCGCGTGGTGGAAGATGAAGTTCGCTATACCAGCAACGATGTACGCCGCCTGATCAATCCCGGCAAGTCCAAGGTACAGATTCCCGATGAATACGCAGGTGAAGGCATGGTCTTCCGCACGTTCGACCATGTCAGCTATGCACTGGTGATGAAAGCCATTCGACCGGTGCGTGTGGGTGACAAGCTGACCAGCCCGAAAAACATCAAGTAAACCCGGCTTCCGTATCCATTCCCGAGCCCGGCCCTGTGCCGGGCTTTTTTCTGCCCCGGGGATCATCCGCCGGTTCCGGTGCTTGTTTCCCTTCCGGGGCAATAGTATGCTCCGGCCCCATGGAAGATCCACAGCAGGAATGGATGTTGCTTCAGGCCTGTACCGCCCTGCGGCGGGGGAACTGGAAGGCGTTATGGGAAGAGGCCCGTTCCCGCAAGGCCTTGCTGGCTCGTTGCCTTCAGGTTGAACCGCAACTGCCGGCATCCATGGCTCCCCTGCTGGAGCAAACGGCGCAATGGCTGGCCGCCTCGGAAACCCATCACCTGCTGACGCCGGAAGATCCGGCCTATCCGGAATGGTTGCTGCGTATCCCCGACCCACCGATGACCCTGTATGTACACGGGGATCCCGGTTGGTTGTGGCACCCGCAGGTGGCGGTGATCGGCTCGCGCAACCCCACCCGCGGCGGGCGGGACACGGCACGGGATTTCGCCGCCACCCTGGCGCGGGGCGGGCTGGTGATCACCAGCGGTCTGGCATTGGGTGTGGATGGCTGCGCCCACGAAGCCGCTCTGGCCCAGGGTCGGCCCACCATTGCCGTGGTGGCCACCGGCCTGGATCAGTGCTATCCGGCCCGGCATCGCGCGCTTTGCCGGCAGATTGCCGAGCAGGGTGCCGTGGTCAGTGAATTTCCACTGGGTACGCCGCCCCATCGCAGCCGTTTCCCTGTGCGTAACCGGATCATTTCCGGCCTGAGCCTGGGGGTGCTGGTGGTGGAAGCCGGGCTGCGCAGCGGCACGCTGGTTACGGCGCGGCACGCGCTGGAACAGGGGCGGGAGGTGTTTGCCATTCCCGGTTCCATTCACAACCCCATGGCCAAGGGCTGCCATCGCCTGATCAAGGAAGGGGCCAAGCTGGTGGAAACAGCCGACGATGTGCTGCAGGAACTGGGAGAGCTGGCCGGAGAACTGGCCCGGGGCCTGCGCGAGGCGCTGGAGGAAGAGGATGGAACGGCGGATCCTTCACTGCCACCGGTGGATGACCCGGAGCATGCAGCACTGCTGCAGGCCATGGGCCATGACCCCATTGGGGTAGATGACCTCATCCGCATCACCGGATTGACGGCGGAGGCGGTTTCCTCCATGCTTTTGATTATGGAGCTGGAGGGGCTGGTGGAATCATTACAGGGTGGTCTGTACTGCAGAACCCGATAGAGGAACTAGGTATGAAAGAGAACGTGCTGGACGTTCTGATGTTCTTGTTTGAAAACTATTTCTACGAGGAACCGGAAGAAACACCCGACCCGGAATCCTTGCAAAGCCAGCTGGTGGAAGCCGGCTTCTCCCAGAACGAGGTGGACAAGGCCTTCGACTGGCTGGAGGGCCTGCGCATACAGCAGATGGCCGGCCAGGGCGTGGAGCATGTCTCCCGTGCCTTGCGGGTCTATACGCCGGAAGAGGAACAGCGCCTGGACCTGGACAGCCGCGGTTTCATCCACAGCCTGGAGAGCATGGGCGTGCTGGACCCGGTGCGGCGGGAGCAGGTCATCGACCGGGTGATGGCGCTGGATACCGAAAGCGTGGA
>JALWTZ010000273.1 GCA_026993285.1 Lysobacterales bacterium
GTGCGGGTGCTTGTGCTTCAGCGTTCATGGTTGGTCTCGAGAAATGGACCGGCTATTCTCACACAGGAAGCCGGTGTACACCAATATCTCATCGGGCCGGATCTGTCCGGATCAATAACCAGATGGCTGCAACCAGCATGGCCAGAAACATCACCACCGACCAGCCCGGCATACTCAGCCCCAGAAAGGTCCAGACGATATCCGCGCACTCACCGGAACCCTGAAAGACCTGCTGCAAGACATTCCACAAGGGCAGGTTCTCGAGCATGTAATCCAGCCCCGGCCCACAATCCGGAACCTTGTCCGGGGGCAAATGCTGCAGCCGTACATGCCAGGCAGCAATGCCTGCACCGATACCGGCTGCCAGTGCATAGGCTCCGATCCACAACCGCCTCCAGCCCCCGGTTGCTCCTTGAATGAAAGCCAGCAATGCGAAAAGTGCCGCAGCCAGGTAGGCCACTCTTTGCAAAATGCACAGTGGGCAGGGGTCCAGAAACTCCACATGCTGCATGTACAGTGCATAGCCCACCAAGCCCACGGGCCATAGCAACAGCATCAGGTACCACTTACGTTGACGCATGAACCAACTCCACTCGGTAACACAATCGCACTCTAGTCAATTCCTGTCGTTTATTAAAGCCATGGCGCTCATCTATCCTCCCTCCATAAAAAAGGCCCGCATCTGCGGGCCCTAGGTATCGAAGTGATTGCACTATTCAAGTTCAACGGCGCCCTTGGTACGTTCACGACGCCGACGTTCCTTGGCATTGTATTCGGCCATGCACTCGTCCTTGTCGACCATGACACAGGCCAGGTAGTCGGTGATTTCGACCAGAACCGCACGAATGGCCTTGCCTGCCGGTGTTTTCTTCTCCTTGGATAGCGCGCCACCAAAACCGCCTTTGTACAAGCCAATGGAAAAACCACCGGATTTAGCCTTGGCTTCCACGGTACGAACAAAATCTACCTCACCGGTTGTGGTATCCACCACGCGCACATCCACGGCAATATAGGCTTCCTTTTTCTTGCCCCCCAGAGAAATGCCCTTGAAACTCAGCCCGCCACCTGTACTGGCTGTATTCTCCTCATAGGAGGTCACTGTACCCATGACCAGATATTGGGCACCCGTCAGCTTGCCGATCTTGGCACCGGTACCGGGACGGATTCGGCCAGATGCCGCCAGATTCTGTTCTTCCAGTACATTTTGAAGTTTCTTGCGTTCCACCACCTTGAACGCTCCGGTGGCAGCCAGTTCATTGGTTAGCATGCCTGCCAGCTCCCAGCCGACTCCACCACGCCACCAGCCAGCTGCGGACTGGTTTTTGAATTCTGCAACAGCCACAACCGGCTTTTTTGCCCAAGCAGGCGCACTGAGCAAGACAAGCAGCAACAACAAACCCAATCGTTTCATTTCCTTCCCCTTGTCAATTCGGAAAAGCTATTGTGCATCGAATAGAGTGGAATGGCAAAGCACCGTCAGTCTTCATGCAGGGACAACCTTTGAAACTGCAGAGTTGCGCACATTTGTATCAGGCACAAAAAAACCGCCCGAAGGCGGTTTTTTCTGGAGATTGCCAACTCAGGCTTCTGCGGCAACTTCCTCGGTCTCTTCCTCGACCACAGGTAACGGGCGGTCCACCAGCTCCACATAAGCCATGGGAGCGCTGTCACCGGGGCGATAGCCACACTTGAGGATACGCAGGTAGCCTCCGGGACGTTCCTGATAACGCGGGCCCAGTTCCTGAAACAGTTTGGCGACCATTTCCTTGTCACGCAGGCGCGCAAAGGCCAGGCGACGATTAGCCACGCTGTCAGTTTTTGCCAGGGTGATCATGGGCTCGGCAAAACGGCGCAGTTCCTTGGCCTTGGGCAAGGTGGTCTTGATGATTTCATGACGGAACAACGAGTTCATCATGTTCTTGAACATGGCCTTGCGGTGGCTGCTGTTCCGGTTCAGTTTTCTTCCAGACTTCTGATGTCTCATGATTTTTCTACTCTATTTCGTATTCGATTGTTGGTGGATACGCCATCAATCCAGATCTGCAGGCGGCCAGTTTTCCAGTTTCATCCCCAGTTGCAGGCCATGTTCGGCCAGTACATCCTTGATTTCAGTGAGTGACTTCTTGCCCAGGTTGGGCGTTTTCAGAAGTTCCACTTCCGTACATTGCACCAGATCACCGATGTAGTTGATATTCTCGGCCTTCAGGCAGTTGGCGGAGCGTACGGTCAGCTCCAGCTCATCAATCTTCTTCAGATAAACCGGGTTGATGGCAGGCTGGTCATTTTCCGGCTGATCGGTAGGTACCTGAGACAGGTCCACGAACACACCAAGTTGCTCCACCAGGATGCGTGCCGCTTCCTGCACAACTTCTTCTGGGTCTACCGTGCCATCGGTATCAATATCCAGCACCAGACGATCCAGGTTGGTCCGCTGGGCCACACGAGCCTGTTCCACGGAATAGGACACGCGCTTGACCGGACAGAAAGACGCATCCAGCTGCAAGCGGCCAATGGGACGGGTATCTTCCTCATCGGTATTGCGTTGCACGGCAGGCTGGTAGCCAATACCACGCGCCACCTTCAAACGCATGTTCAGGGTGGTGTCGCTGGTCAGGGTGCAGATGACATGATCCGGGTTCATGATCTCCACATCATGGTCCACTTGAATGTCGCCCGCAGTCACCACACCGGGGCCCTGCTTGCTCAAGGTCAGCAGTTTTTCATCCTGCACATTCATGCGGATGGCCACATCCTTGAGGTTGAGCAGCACATCAATAATGTCTTCCTGCAAGCCTTCCATGGTGGTGTATTCATGGAGCACACCATCAATCTCGGCCTCGACGATGGCACAGCCCGGGATGGAGGAAAGCAGGACGCGACGCAGGGCGTTGCCCAGCGTGTGGCCAAAACCGCGTTCCAGCGGTTCCAGCGCAATCCGGGCATTCATGTACTTGCCGGATGTAATATCAACCGTATTCGGTTTGAGCAGTGTAATGCCGTTGCCTGACATCAGAGTCCTCCGGGATTATTTGGAGTAAAGTTCCACAACCAGGTTTTCGTTGATATCTGCAGGCAGATCCAGACGATCCGGCACACGCTTGAAGACCCCTTCGAGCTTGTCGAAGTTCACTTCCACCCAGTCGGGCACGGTGTCCATTTCCTTGGCGATATTGACCGATTCCTGTACACGCAGCTGCTTCTTGGCCTTTTCACGCACAGCCACCACATCCTCCACAGAGACCTGGAAGGAAGGGATGTTGACGACCTGGCCGTTGACGGTGATCAGCTTGTGGCTGACCATCTGCCGTGCCTGGGCGCGGGTGACCGCGAAGCCCATGCGATAGACCACATTGTCCAGACGGCATTCCAGCAGCTGCAGCAGGTTCTCACCGGTAGAGCCTTTCTTCTGGGAAGCACGCTTGTAGTAGTTGCGGAACTGCTTTTCCAGTACGCCATAGATACGACGCAGCTTCTGCTTTTCACGCAGCTGCAGTGCGTAGTCAGAGTGCCGCGGGCGTGCAGTCGGGCCGTGTACACCCGGCAGCTGTTCCAGCTTGCATTTGCTTTGTACGTCACGGGCGGGGCTGGTCAGGAACAGATCTGCACCTTCACGACGAGCCAGTTTCAGACGAGGTCCGGTATATCTTGCCATGTTGAATATCCTAAAAAATCAGACGCGACGCTTTTTGGGCGGGCGACAGCCATTATGGGGGATGGGTGTCACATCGATAATGCTGGTGATCTTGTATCCCAGCGCGTTGAGTGAACGAACCGACGACTCACGGCCGGGGCCAGGGCCCTTGACTCGTACTTCCAGATTCTTCACACCATAATCCTGCGCATCCTTGCCGGCCTTTTCCGCCGCCACCTGGGCAGCAAAAGGCGTGCTCTTGCGCGAGCCACGGAAACCGGCGCCACCGGCTGTAGCCCAGGACAAGGCATTACCCTGACGATCGGTAATGGTAATAATGGTGTTATTGAAGGAAGCATGGATGTGGGCAATGCCGTCCACAACCGTCTTTTTGACTTTCTTCTTCGACTTTTGACTTGGTTTGGCCATGTTCGTCTTCTTTCCTGATCAGGATCGTTTACAGATCAACGCTTGATGGGACGACGCGGGCCCTTGCGGGTACGCGCATTGGTCTTGGTACGCTGTCCACGCAGTGGCAGCCCACGACGATGACGAATACCGCGATAGCATCCCAGATCCATCAAACGCTTGATATTCATGCCAACTTCACGGCGAAGGTCGCCCTCCACGGTGAACTTGGCGACTTCGGTACGAATCTTTTCGAGGTCAGCCTCGTCCAGGTCACGCACTTTTTTGTCGCTGGCAACGCCAGCGGCTTCGCAAATCTGGAACGCACGAGTCTTGCCAATGCCATAAATGGAGGTCAGGGCAATCCAGGTATGCTTGTGGTCCGGGATGTTCACCCCTGCAATACGTGCCATCTCGTCAATACTCCTGCTTCTGTTCGGCCGACGGAAAGCCGACCATTCTATCACTAAAAATTCGTATGGTGAAGAGCATCAGCCCTGTCTTTGCTTGTGGCGCTTGTCCTTGCAGATCACCAGCACCTTGCGGTTGCGGCGAACGATCTTGCAATTGCGGCAGATCTTCTTCACAGATGCTTGTACTTTCATCGTTCTTCTCCGTTGGGCCTTATGCCCGCTGTGTTACTTGACCAGACCTGAACGGCCATGCTTGTTCAAATGCGCCTTTTTCATCAGGCTGTCATACTGGTGTGACATCAGATGGGTTTGTACCTGCGCCATGAAGTCCATAACAACCACCACAATGATCAGCAGTGAGGTTCCACCAAAATAGAACGGGACCTTCCAGAACACAATCAGGAAGTCGGGCAACAGACACACCGCGACCAGATACAAGGCACCGAATGTAGTCAAACGGGTGA
>JALWTZ010000274.1 GCA_026993285.1 Lysobacterales bacterium
GTGAATCGTGGAGACCGCATACTGCTGGATTTCGTGGCCGGCTGGCGGCCCCGGCAAAGTCACTACCTGGAGCCGGATACCGTCTGGCTGCTGGAACTGAATGGTGAACGCAGCCAGTCCGCAAAGCGTGCCGGGCAGACACTGCGCAATACCGGTGGACAACAATGGTTTGTTTCACCCGGTATCTTCTGGACCTTGCGCAACTTTGCCATCAAGGCTGGTGTCCAGATTCCCATCCATTCCAATCTGAATGGCAACCAGCCCGAAGCTGACTATCGGGCACGCCTGACACTGGAATGGCATCTGTAACCATCACATCGAAGGAGATCATCATGTTCTATCGCATCATTTTCGCCACCTGTTTGCTCGTTTCTCAACTGGCCTGGGCCGGCGGCCTGGAGTACCACATGCGTGTGGACGGGCTGGCCTGCCCCTATTGCGCCTACGGCGTGGAGAAGAAACTCAAGGCCATTGATGGCGTGAAATCCGTGGAAGTCGATCTGGACCAGGGGTTGGTCATGGTTCAAACCCGTGATGACCTGCAATTATCCGACCAGCAGCTACAGCAACTGTTTCAGGATGCCGGCTTCACCTATCGCAGCAAAACCGTGCAACCCCTGCCATGAATGAGTCGAAAAAAGCAGGTCGGCCCCTGGCCTGGCTGGCCCTGTTTACCACGGCCGGCACCCTGGTATGCTGCGCGCTGCCCATCCTGCTGGTCACCCTGGGTCTGGGTTCCGCCGTGGCCGCCTTGACCAGCAGCCTGCCGTTTCTGATCACCCTCAGCCAGCACAAGATCTGGGTGTTTATCCTCTCCGGGCTGTTGCTGGCCAGTGGCTGGTGGGTCAGCATGCGCAATCGCCAATGTCCCGCAGACCCGGCACTGGCTGAAGCCTGTGAACAGGCATCCCGCTGGAACCGGCGTATACTGTGGATGGCCACCACCATTTGGAGTATTGGCTTTCTGGCCGCCTATGTCGCCCTGCCGCTGACCCGCTGGCTGGAAGGATGATGCAAGCTTATTGATGACCACCCTAGTCGAGCTCTACCATGCCCCCAACTGCCCACGCTGCACGCGTGCCATGGCCGTGTTGCGGGAACAGACAGCCACTTTCGGTGACCGGCTCGACTACCGGGAAAGGGATGTGATCGCCGCACTGGATGATGCCGTTCGCCTGGGCATCCGAGCCACGCCGGCCATTGTCATCAATGACCGGCTGGTCTTTACCGGCCTGCCGGCCCATGAAAAACTCCAGGCCGCCCTGCAAGCCGCTGTCCGTGGAGCATCGACATGACGACTGCACACCCGTCAAAGCCACTGCGTATCGGAGAAATCAGCCAGTTGACCGGGCTCTCCGCCGATACCCTGCGCTACTATGAACGCATCGGCCTGTTGCCCAGGGTGGCGCGTACACCAGCCGGGATTCGTCTATACAGTGAACGCGACCTGTCACGGTTGCGCTTTATCCAGCGTGCCCAGAAGATGAACTTTTCCCTGGAGGAAATCGGCCAGCTTCTGCAGATGCGTGAAGACCCCCAACATGCCCGTGATGCCGTGCGCCGGCTGGCCGCGCACAAGTTGCTGGAAGTGGAAGCCAGAGTGCAGGAATTAACTCTGCTGCGGAACGAACTGACCCTGCTGATCAACCTGTGCCACGGCTCCAGCGAGGGTTGCCCGATCATCGAAGAGATGGAAGACCAGCCGCCTTTCCAGTGAAACCTCTCTGGCCGGCAATCCATGTCATGACCCTTCACGACAGGCAAAGGACCTGCACAGGGCATAGCCTACCAGTGCCAGGGCCAGAAAGGCAGCCAACAGCAACAGGGTTTGCTGCCCACCCAGGCGGGTCCACAACCAGCCAACCAACAGGGCACCACCAGCACCGGCCAAGGCATTGAGGGTATAGAACCAGCCATAGACCCGCCCCTTGGCCTGTTGAATCCGGCCCAGGCGCATGCGCGTGGCATTCAGGGTCAACACCAGGTAGCTGCCCTGCAGTACAAAGCCGGCCAGTACAGCCATGGGCTGGCCGGCAGCCAGCAGCAACAGGCTGCCCAGCCCCGCCAGAACGCCAGCCAGAAGAATCCTTTCATCCCCCCATTCGTCGGCCAGCCGCCCGCCGGGATAGGACAACAGCGTTTGTGTCAGCCCGCCGGCCACCACCAGCAGGGGGAGATAGCGGGTGGCAAAGCCCACCTCATGCGCCCGCAGCAGGAGAAAGGCTTCCCCGACCACAACAGCATTGGCGAGAAAAAACAGGGCCAGCTTCCACTGGAGTGATGCGGAAAGGGGAGCCATCCGCTCCATGCTCGCGGGTTGCTCGGCTGACCGGCCTTTCCCCCGGTCTCGTACCAACAACACCAGCACGACAACTGCCATCAGTGATGGCAGAGCGGAATAGAAGAATACCTGTCGAACCTGAGCGGTACTTTCCCCCCAGGCAAACAGCAGCAGAAAGGCCAGCAAGGCACCCAGTGTCTCGCCGGCAATATCCAGCGTCTTGTGCAGGCCAAAGGCGCGCCCCTGCTGTTGCTGGCTGGATGAAAGCGAGATCAGCTTGTCCTTGGGCGCGGAACGAATGGCCTTGCCCAGCCGTTCACTGCCCACCAGCACGGCCACCCACTGCCAGCTGCCCGCCAGGCCGATAAGTGGCTTGATCACTGCGGAAAGCCCGTAACCGGCCAGCAGCAGGGGCTTGTTACGGTCCAGGTGATCACTGAGCCAGCCGCCCACCCAGCGCAGCGCGAAGGAGATGAAGGTACTGACCGCCACCACCACACCCAGCTTGTCTGCCCCCTGCTGCAGCACCAGCACCACATAAACCGGAATCAGCGGCCGAACCATGGCGCTGGCCATGTCGGTGAAAAAACTGACCCAGCCCAGCATCCAGACATTGTGCAGATCTGGCGGTGTTTCAGGCTTCATCCGTGTTCTCGGCCTGCTGCAAGGCCTCAATCAAGGGGCAGCGGACTGCAGTCTGATGTGTACTCGTCCGTTGATTGCAGGCTGCCAGCATGGTGGCCAATGCCTTTTCCATCTGCTGCAAATCAACAATCCGCTGGCGGATTTCCTGCAAGCGCTGCTGGCCCAGAGTTTGTGCCTGCGCACAGCCGGTACCATCTTCCAGTTGCAACAGCTGATTCACTTCCTCCAGGGTGAAGCCCAGCCGCTGGGCGGCCTTGATGAACCGGAGACGGGCCAGATCCGTTCCCGAATAACGCCGGATGCCACCCAGCGGCCTGGCTGGCAGGGGCAACAACTGCCGGCGCTGATAGTAGCGGATGGTTTCCACGTGCACGCCGGCCGCGCCGGCCAGTTGCCCGATGGTCATGGCGGGATTGCTGCTCATTGTCTCGCCCCTGTACTCATATGATCACCCGCATCGCCCGAATCAAGCCAAGAATCGGGCTGCCCTGTGTCTCTGGCATTCATGATCTCATCCCTCCAGAATGGCTTGTCAGCAAGCATAGAACAAATGCTCCGGTAAATGGGACATGCCTGCATTCCGGCTGACACCCATTAAGACAGAACTTGAAACCGTAGTCCGGTACAGCCCTACACTACCAGGCCCGTATGCACCGGAGACTGCTCATCATGCTGAATCTCGACCTGTCCCGCCGTGTGGGGGAACTACTGACCTCTTTGGCTGCACTGGCTTCGGCCATGGGTTGTGCCATGTGCTTTCCTGCCATTGCCAGCCTGGGCGCGGCCCTGGGGCTGGGTTTTCTCTCCCAGTGGGAATGGGAACTGCTGGATACCGTGATGCCGACACTGGCCGTTGTGGTGCTGGTACTGCAGTTGCTGGGCTGGTTTGCCCACCACCGCTGGTTGCGTACACTGCTGGGCATCACCGGCCCGGTTATTTTGCTGCTTTCGCTGTATCCCTGGTTTCAATACGCCTGGAGCAGCCATGCCACCTATACTGGCCTGGCCTGGATGGTGCTTTTTTCGCTTTGGGACATGTTTTCACCCGCCCAGCCACGCTGTGACGACCAATGTGAACCCGCTTCCGGCTCAACCGGCACAGCAGGATAACTGGCGCACATCCTTGCTGAAGGTCTGGGCACAGAGTTTCAGGCCTTCCACAAAGGTGAGATAGGGAAACAGCATGTCCGCCAGAGACTGCACATCCATGCCGTGACGGATGGCCAGGGCGGCTGTCTGGATGATTTCTCCGGCTTCCGGGGCCAGTATCTGCGCCCCCAGCAGACGGCCACTACCGGCTTCAGCCACCAGCTTGATCAGGCCACGGTTGTCGAAATTGGCCAGGGCGCGTGGAACATGGTCCAGCGTCAGCGTGCGGCTCTCCACAACCAGCCCCTCTGCTTTCGCCTGTGCCTCATTCCAGCCAACCGTGGCCACGGCCGGCTCGGTAAATACAACCGCCGGCATCAGCGAAACATCCAGACTGGCCTCGCCACCGGTCATGTTGATCGCAGCCCGCGTACCGGCGGCGGCCGCCACATATACATATTGCGGCAACTGGGTACAATCCCCTGCCGCGTAGATATGCGGTACCGAAGTCTGCAGGCGTTCATCCACAAGGATACGCCCCTGTTGATCCGTAGCCACGCCTGCCTTGTCCAGTGCCAGCCTGTGGGTATTGGCCACGCGGCCCGTGGCCACCAGCAAGCGATCTCCCTGCAGGTTTTCCCCATTGAGCTGCACGGTAAACATGCCGTCCTGATGACGAATGGCCTGTGGTACCGTGTGGAGAAGAATACGCATGCCCTCCGCTTCCAGTGCCCGCTGCAGTTCTTCACCCAGAATGGGATCTTCCCTGGACAACAGGCGGCTGCGGGCCAGTAGCGTCACCCTTGCGCCCAGCCGCAGCCAGGCCTGTGCCAGTTCCAGGGCAACAACAGACCCGCCCAGTACCAGCAAATGTTCGGGGATTTCTTTCGC
>JALWTZ010000275.1 GCA_026993285.1 Lysobacterales bacterium
GCTTCCGTGCCCGGCAAGGCCAGGGCACAGGTTTCCTTCACTTCCTCCATCACCACAAAGGTGCGGGAAGCGGCCACCCCCGGCAGCATCAGCAGGGTTTCACCGAGAAAGCTGCGATAGGCCTGCATGTCCGGCAGGCGGGCCTTGATCAGGTAGTCGAAATCACCGGAGATGAGATGGCATTCCTGTACCTCCGGCATGTCCAGCACCTTCTGGCGGAAGCTGGCATACAACCCGGCGGAAGTGCGGGTCAGGCGGATCTCCACATAAACCAGCAGGCCGGCACCCAGCTTTTGCGGGTTGAGCATGGCACGGTAGCCCAGGATGTACTTGCGCCGCTCCAGCCGCCGCACCCGTTCCAGACAACTGGATGGCGACAGGCCCACTTCCCGGGCCAGGCGGGCATTGCTGATGCGGCCATCGGTTTGCAGGATCTGCAGAATCCGCCAGTCGAGGGCGTCCAGTTCGCTGTTTATTTTCTTATCTATCACAAGAACAGAATTTTATTCATAAAAATACCAATATTGCAGAATTATATGCATAAAAACAGGCGTTAAGATAGCTGCATCCACCACCCGAGGGCCTGAAAGATGAAAATTGGCGTTCCAACCGAGATCAAGAACAACGAATTCCGCGTGGGCATGGTACCGGCCAGTGTGCACGAGGCCGTGCATCATGGCCATCAGGTGCTGGTTCAGGCCGGGGCCGGCCTGGGCATCGGTGTCAGCGATGATGACTACCGTCAGGCCGGTGCCGAGATTCTGCCGGATGCCGCCAGCGTATTCGAACAGGCGGAAATGATCGTCAAGGTGAAGGAACCCCAGCCGGTCGAGCGCAAGATGCTGCGCGAGGGCCAGCTCCTGTTCACCTATCTGCACCTGGCCCCCGACCCGGAACAGACCCGTGACCTGGTGGAATCCGGTGCCGTGTGCATTGCCTACGAAACCGTGACCGCCGACGATGGCAGCCTGCCCCTGCTGGCGCCCATGTCCGAGGTGGCCGGTCGGCTCTCCATCCAGGCCGGTGCCCGCTCACTGGAGAAAATCCACGGTGGCCGGGGTGTGCTGCTGGGCGGCGTGGCCGGTGTACAGGCCGCGCGCGTGGTGGTCATCGGCGGCGGCGTGGTGGGCCGCAATGCCACCGCCATGGCTGTGGGGCTGGGTGCCGATGTGGTGGTGATGGACCGCAACATCCAGGTATTGCGCTGGTTCGACAGCCACTACGGCAACCGGGTGCAAACGCTCTATTCCAGCCGGCATGCGCTGGAAGAACAGGTGCTGCAAGCGGATCTGGTCATCGGCGGCGTGCTCATTCCCGGTGCCCGCGCCCCGCATCTGGTGGATACGGACATGGTGCGGCGCATGCGCGAGGGCAGCGTGCTGGTGGATGTGTCCATCGATCAGGGTGGCTGCTTTGAAACGTCCCACCCCACCACCCATGCCGATCCCACTTATCTGGTGGATGGCGTGGTGCATTACTGCGTGGCCAACATGCCCGGCGCCGTGCCGCGCACATCGGCCCTTGCCCTGAACAACGCCACCCTGCCCTACATCCTGCAACTGGCCGATCAGGGCTGGCGGCAGGCCCTGCTGGCCAACCCGCACCTGCGCAACGGCCTCAATGTAGCCCATGGCAAGGTCTGTTATGCGCCCGTGGCCCGTGATCTGGGGTATGATTACACCCCGGTTGAACACTTGCTGGAACAGGCCGCTTGAACCCACCCATACCCGACAGCGTCGTTGCCCAATTCGAGGCCTGGCTGGGCGAAGCCCGCCAGGCCATGGTGCCCGAATACAACGCCATGAACCTGGCCACGGTCAAGCCCGATGGCCGGCCGGCCAATCGCATGGTCTTGCTCAAGTTCATCGACCGGGACGGCCTGGTGTTCTTTACCAACACCGAAAGCCGCAAGGGCCGCCATCTGGCCCACAACCCGGCGGTGGCGCTGACCTTTTTCTGGATGCCGCTCTACCGGCAGATTCTGGTGGAAGGCCTGGCCGAACCGGTGACCGAAGAAGAGGCCGATGCCTACTGGGAAACCCGCGACCGGGTCAGCCAGATCGGTGCCTGGGCCTCGCGGCAATCCCGCCCGCTGGACAGCCGCGAAACCCTGCTCAAGCGGGTGGCTGAATACGAACGCCGGTTTGAAGGCCAGCCCGTGCCCCGCCCCGGCTACTGGAGCGGTTACCGCATCCGCCCGGATCGCATTGAGTTCTGGCAGGGGCAAGACCATCGCCTGCATGACCGGGACTGCCATTTCGTGGAAGACGGCCAGTGGAAGCAGGAGAAACTCTACCCATGAGCTGCCGCCACCACGGCCTGCAGATCACCACCGAAGGGCGCGGTTTCACCCGCATCGACAGCCTGTTGCAGGACTGGCTGGACAGCCTGCAGGCCGGTGACGGGCTGGCCCATGTCTTCGTACACCATTCCAGCTGCTCGCTGATCATCAATGAAAACGCCGACCCGGACGTGCGTATCGACCTGGAAACCCTGATCCGTGATCTGGCCCCGGATGGCGACCCCCGCTACCGCCACAACAACGAGGGGCCGGATGACATGTCCGCCCATTTCCGTTCGGTACTGACCAGCACCAGCCTGAGCATCCCCGTGGCGCAGGGCCGCCTGATGCTGGGCACCTGGCAGGGCGTGTTTCTCTGGGAACACCGCGACCTGCGGCGACTGCAGCGCCGCCTGACTTTCTCCTTCCTGGATTGACCGGCCGCGTCGCTCAGTAATCGAATTCGGTCAGCTGCATTTCGCCCTGCATGTCGATGGCCACCCGCTTGACGCCGGGCATGCGCGAAAGAATGTAACCGGCCATCATCTGCTGCATGGGCGGGTCTTCGTTTTCCAGCGCGGTGGCCAGTCGGTTGGCCACATACTGGCAGCGTTGCAGGGTATCGGGCATGTCGATCCAGTAGCGCCCGGCCTGAATACCCTGATTCATGTCGGCATCCATCTGCGAGAACACAGCACCGGCCCCCTGCACCACTTCATCGCGTACCTCGACGGGAATCACCTGTTCGCCTAAGATGACTTCTAGTTTCATGGTTGAGGGTTCTCCTGATGCAAATTGTCATTGAAGATGTACTGGGGCCAGAGCAACTGGCGCTGGCCCGTGAAATGCTGCAGCGCGCGCCCTTTCAGGATGGCAAGCTCACTGCCGGCGACTGGGCCGCCCGGGTCAAGAACAACCAGGAAGTACCCGCCGATGCCCAAATGGTACAGCAGTTGAACAACCTGGTGATGAACCCGCTGGTCCGTCACCCGCGTTTTCAGGCTGCTGTGCTGCCCCAGCGCATCGCCGCGCCCATCTATGCCCGCTATGAGGCCGGGATGGAGTACGGCTTTCATGTGGATGACCCCATCATGGGCGGGCCACACAAATACCGCACCGACATCTCCTTTACCCTCTTTCTCGGCGAGCCGGACGAGTACGAGGGCGGGGAGCTGGAAATCGCCGGCGAGTTCGGCACCCTGCGCCACAAGCTGCCGGCCGGTCATGCGGTGATCTATCCCTCCTCCAGCCTGCACCGGGTACGGCCGGTAACGGCCGGCCAGCGGCTGGTGGCCATCAGCTGGATCCAGAGCCTGATCCGCGAACCGGCCCGGCGGCAAGTCTTGTTCCAGATGAATCAGGCACGGGAAAAACTGATGGCCCTTCAGGCTACCGACGAGGCCATGCAGCTGGATACCGCCTACGCCAATCTCTTCCGTATGTGGGCCGAGCCCTGACAATCCACAGGCATGAAAAAAGCCCGGCGAAGCGGGCTTTTTTCGGGGTTCTGTTGCGGCTCAGCGCTGGGAACCGTGCTCCTCGTGAGCGATTTCCATCACCTTCATCGCCAAATCGCGATACTTCTCTGCATAGCCCTGCAGGGGGTGGCCATCCTGGGCAGCGTAATATTCCACTGGCTGCACACCATTTTCGTGTTCATATTCCATGAACTTCTTCTGCATTGCCAGCATTTCCTTGATCATTTCTTGTTTCGTTGCCATGAGCTTTGATCTCCGGGTCATTCACGTTTTAGCCATGGTAGTGCAGGGGCCCAAACCGCTCCATATCCCAATGGATAAAGAGACATCGGCGCCTCTATCACTGACGGTCAGGCTGGCGTCAGCTGTTGATGGATGCGATGCCCTTGTGCGGTACAAATACACCCAGACCCAGCTTCTGCCACGGCCCCAGACCATGGGTTTGTACCCGTACGGATTCATCCGGTTTGAGATCGGCCAGCATCAGCCTGCGGGTGAAGATCGGCCCGTTCGGCCCCTGGACATACTCGGTCTTGCCGCACAGTGCCTTTTTCACGGGCACTTCCATTTCCGCCAGCGCTGTTACCATGCGTTGCAAGAATTGCTCCTCACTTTCCGCCTCTTCGCCCGGCACATGGCGGGAAAAGACCACCGCGTAGGGGTTGATTTCCCGCTCGTGGGCTTTGCCAATATCCATTTTCCGGCCACCAATCCGCAACTGCTGGCCCGTAAGGGCCTGTACGTCCCGCAGCCGTTCTCGAGGCACGCGCAACTCCAGGCGGGAACGGCGTGAAAGCAGAATCTCGCCCTGTTCCTCATCCGGCCTTTCCCAGCCATTCTGGCTGGCGGCACCGTAGATCAGATGTAGCGCGGCGTGTGGTTCCTGGGCAAACCACGGCAACACTCGGCAGATTTCTTCTGAAAGTTCGGCTGCATGGTCCAGTGGAACCGCACGGCATTGCAACTGGAACAGCACATCCACAACGGGTGCCTGCCCGGCCTTTTGCTCTTCCTCTTCCTGCCAGAACATCTCAGTCACCAAAGCCGGGGATGAGATTGAAGGCGTTTTCCAGCTGCATTTCCCAGTTATCCGGCGTGTCTTCGAACGGTGGTTTGACATCCATTTGCAGC
>JALWTZ010000276.1 GCA_026993285.1 Lysobacterales bacterium
AGGCCCACCATTGCTGCGGGATTCGACAATCTGCCCCGCCAGATCACGAGTGAAGCTGATGGTATTGCCCAGGGGGTTGGTGGATGCGGTCATTTCACCCGCCAGATTGCGCTCTACCTCCAAGGCTGCCGGAGCCAGCGGACTCAACAGGCTTTTCAGCTCACCTGCGGGCGTGTACTGGTAGCTTTGTTCGACCTGCTGAATACCGTTGGCCGTGCCTGCAAGATGGCGTTCCTTTAGCGTTCTGCCCATCGCATCCAGGTCGTATTCCATGACTTGTCCGTCGGGTTTTCTGATACGGGTCAACTGCCCCAGATTGTTTCGTTCCAGTTCCACCAGGTCGCCAGTGCGGTCCTTGACGGCCTTGAGATCACCCTTGTCGTCAACCACGAATTGCATGGCATCACCCGCGGCATTGATTTCAGCAATACGATTGCCCCGGCTGTCGTACTGATAGCGGGTAACGATGCCCGTGGGATCGGTTTCCTCGGTAATCCGGCCTGCTTCGTCTCTGGCATAAAGCTGGGTGGCACCGGTCGGGTCGGTGATCGAGGTGATATTGCCCAGTGCGTCGTAAGTCATGGTGTAGGTCTCACCGAGCGGATTGGTGCGGCTGATTTCCCGGTCCAGGCTGTCATAGGCATACAGCCAGGTCTGGCCTGCCGGGTCAGTCTTGCTCAGCACATTGCCACGGGCATCGTAGGTGTAGCGAGTTACCCCGCCACGGCGGTCGGTGATGGTTTCCACCCGGTTATCCAGGTCATGGTCGGACAGGATCGAGTTGCCCAGTGCGTCGGTGGAAGCAATCAGGCGCCCTTCGGCATCGTAATCATTTCGGGCCACTTTCCGGCCCAGCGGATCGATGATCTCGATCAGCCGGTGCGTGTGGTCGTATTTGTAGATTGTGGTGACACCATTGAGATCAGTGTGCCCGATCAGATTGCCATCTGCACTGTAACTGTAGGTTTGTGTGCCGCCCGCCGGGTCGGTGATCGACACGATGCGGCCCTGGTCATCACGAACAAAGCTGATGCTGGCACCCGAGGAATGGGTGATGCCATTTTCATCGAAAGTGACGGTATTGCCATTGGCATCTTCCAGGCTTTCTACACCCAATTCCGCATGGATGACGATTTTCATGCCTTCCGGAGAGGTGTACAGAAAACGTCTGGGGTTGTACAGACTCAAGCTGGCATCGTCCACCAATGACACATCGCCGGGCTGGTCATCGATAATGGAGAGCGTGTTGTTATCCAGGGATTCCAGCCTGCCGCGCGTACCTGGCCTGGGCCGGTAGCTGGCCGTCAGTGTGGCTGGCGGAAAGGGTACGATGGGAGAAACTTCGGGGCTGACCACCAGATCGAATTCCTCCACCCGCGCGCCTGGCAGTGACAGGCTGATCTTGTGCTCGTCGGTAGGCGCCAGTACATAAGACAGCCCGGACTTGATGACTTTCCAGCCCGTTCCCTGCACCCGATTGGCGCGCAGTCTCAGGGTTTGTATGCCCAGCCGCCAGCCCGCGCCAAACTCTCCAGGGGAGCGGTCGCGGCTGTCATAGCTGCGTGACACGGTGATGGGCATTCCTGACAGTGGCACCTGCAAGTCCAGGTAGTTCAGGGTAAAGTTGCCCACTTTCAGGTTGCCTTCCACCTGCACAGTGACTTCATCGGTAATCTGGTTGCCAGCGGTATCAAAAACCGTCAGCCGGATGGTGTACAGATCGTTCACCAGCAAGGAAGGATCAAAGCGCCCCAGCACCGCGTTGCTGACCGCCGTACCGCCACGGGCAATTTCAACAAAATCCTCCTCCCCGGCCGGGGCAAACGCCAGGGTGTAGCGCAGGAAGTTGCCATCCGTTGCGGTACCGATGATATCCACCGGTTCGGTAATCGCGGCATTGGCCTGGGGTGAGAGAATCTGTGCAACCGGCGGTGTTTGATCTTCCAGGGTTTTTTGAATCACACTGAGCGGTACAGTGGCATTCAGCCCCGCATGGCTGAACTGGATGCTGGTGCTGCCGGCCCTGTTTCCACGCACAATCCGGCCCTGTACCGAGGCCACGGCGGTATCGCTGCTGGACCAGCTGCCCAGCGCCGATACATTTACCGCGCTGCCATCTACAAGCACGGCCCAGGCCTGCAGGCTGGCTGTTTCGCCAGCAAGAAGCTGTAGAGCCGCCGGTTCCACAATCAGGCTTGCACCCGTCAAATCCCCATCCACGCCATCACAGTTCTGATCAATGCCGTCATTGGGAATTTCCGGGGCGCCCGTGTAGATGGTGGGGGCGTTGTCGTTGCAGTCGCCGCCATTTTCGGTCTGCCCGTCGCCGTCGTTATCCGTATCCCGCGGCCCGGGACCTTTGGAGATATACAGATGGACCCGTGATCCGGCCGCCACCTGGTTGCCGGCGGCCGGTTGCTGATCCACCACCTCACCCACGGGGGCGCTGGAGTGGAATACCTGAATGACATTGCCCACGACCAGGCGCGCCGCCGTGATATCCGTTTCCGCCACGGCCTGTGCCTTGCCAATGAGGGCTGGTACCGTGGAAGGCGCGGTGACGGTGAGGGTGTAGGTCTGAATCGTGCCCAGCCCGGTCTGATCCTGGGCCAGCACCGACACCTGGTGGTCACCGGCATGGGACGCGGTGGGCCGCCACTGGATGATGCCTGTGACCGGGTCGATTTTCATGTGCGGGTTGGGCCGTGTAATCAGGCTGTAGGTGATCTGATCGCCCACATCGGGGTCGCGTGCCACCACGCCATACTGATACAGCATGTCGATGGTTGCGTATGTCAGGGGCGTGGAGACGATTTCCGGAGGCGAGGTGTCCGGGGATATGGTGATGTCCACCCTGGCCGTATTGGAGTTCAGGCTGCCGTCAGAAACCCGGTAAGTGAAGGAATCCGTCTCGAACGCGGGCGCGTAGGGATCGGGCCGGCCTGAAATCTTGCGAAAGCCATTCATGCCCGGAAGCAACCAGTGCGGCGTGGGATCGGTAATGATCCTGGCGTTGTTGTCGATATAGGCCGGGTTGAAATCCCGCATGCTGTGCACGGGAGGCGCCGGCGGCAGGGGGTGGGCCGCCGTGGCGCGGATCACCTGAACAGAGCCACCGAGCCCAGAGTTTCTGGAAACCAGAATCTCCGCGTTGCCGTCACCGTCCAAATCGGCAACCACCGGGAAAGTGCCTGTGGAGCTTTCCGTGGGATAAGGCACTTCACTGGGTATTTCGCTGAGTTTGCTGCCGTCGCGCCCATCGACCAGGTAGAGTATGCCCCAGGTGCCATCGGCGGCGGCGCCACCATCGTTTTCCAGATTGACGATCAGGTCGTCGGCGCCATCGAGGTTGACATCGAAAGCCACCAGGCCATTGTCATAGGCATCGCTGGAGCGTTCGAACTCGGGGTTGCCCTCATGGCTCCACAGCAGACTGCCATCCGTATCGTGCACCAATACATACTGTTTTGGCTGGATAAAGAGTCCAGCCGTATGTGCAAACTCCAGCTCTCCATCACCATCGAAATCCCCCACGGTGAGTGACACGGCTACACCGCCATCGGTGCGGGGACGGCGCCATTTCAGGCGGCCATCATGCTCCACCATGTAGTAGTTGTCCTCATCCATGGAAAGTATTTCCGGATAGGCATCATTATCGAAATTGGCTACCGCGTTCACCAATCCCTGCGGGACACCACCAGTACCTGGCGTATAGGGCAGACGGAACAGCAGGTTGCCGTTGCTGTCGAGCACCCAATGGCGATAGACGACTTCCATTTTGCCGTCCAGATCCAGGTCCACCGGAACCGGGGCCGTGGCAGTTCTCGTCAGAGGAAACATGTGATCCTCGACGCCGGTACCGCTATTGAACTGCCATTGGATGCTGCCATCCGGGTTGTAGGCCACCACGCCGGCGCGCAGGCTGCCCTGAACACCCAAATTTCCGGGGAAGTTGAAAGCGGCGATGATTTCCGGCGTTCCATCGGCATCGAGATCCGCGAACACCAGTGATCTGTCGGAGTCGCCAGAGCTGTTGCTGAAACCCAGTGACCCATTGGTGGAGTTTAGATTCGGCGGCTCCGCCAAAGGCTGGGATACACCATCGGGCCAGGCCGGGGTGCCGTCATGGTGAAAGGCCACCAGGCACCGGCCGGTAGGACCCTGTTGCGATCCCGGCGTGTGCCAGCACTGGGGCACGGCATTGCCAAAGTTGCTGCCCATCATGCTGATGATTTCCAGGTCGCCATCCCCATCCAGGTCCAGTAACCCGGGCTTGCCGGACACGCCGCCTATGTCATTGGTCATGACATCCAGCACTGCCCCGGTGGGAATAAACTTCAGCGAGCAATCCGTGGCGCTGAGGATATGGGGGATTCGAACCACGACAGGAAGTTGTCCCCAATTATTGCTTACTAGCTCCAGATCACCATCATTGTCCACATCGCCCACGGCGTATTGCGCGCTGGAGGCATAGAGCAAATCGGTCTGCCGGCAGCGGGTTTCCAGGGTGATGGGCGTGTTGTTTACCGGCGGCGGATCCAGGCGGTAGCTGAAACTGCCATCCGGGGACAGGCTCAGACTGCCCTTGCCGGGGGCACTCACCAGGGCGGCGCTCAGACTGTCACCGTCGGGATCCCAGTCATTGGCCATGAGGCCCGGGTCGGGCACCACCAGGTCTTCACCCAGCACCGCCTCATAGGCATCATCCACAGCCACGGGTGCCTGGTTGCCGCTATCCCCCGGCAGACCTCTGGAGAGCACGATGGCCACCGCATCGCCGGAGCGAGCCACGGCGCCTGCCTGTGGCTGTTGTTCGATCACCAGTCCCCTGGGTACGCGGTTGTCGTAGCGTTCCGA
>JALWTZ010000277.1 GCA_026993285.1 Lysobacterales bacterium
TCCATACTGGTGTTGAATCTTGCCATCCGCCTGCATGAAGGGCTGAAACAGTTTTTGCTGCTGTTCGGGATCGATACCCGGCCCGTCATCCTGCACTTCGATATACAACACCGGGTTTTCTGCCTCGTCCCGAAGATACACGCGCAAGGCCACTTCCCCTCCCCGGGCAAACTTGCAGGCATTACTCAGCAGGTTCAGCACGATCTGGTGTACACGGTGCTTGTCCAGCCAAAGCTTCCCGGGTACCTCATCGGCTATCCAGGCACTGATCAAGGTGCCGTGCTGACTGCGCTCGACCGTCATCAGGCTCAGACAGCGGTCCACGATGTCCTGGATCGAAGTTTCTTCCCGGATCAGCTCCAGCCTGCCGGATTCGATCTTGGACAAATCCAGAATATCGTTGATCAGGCTTAACAAAATCTGGCCGGAATCCCTGATGACCTGCACATGCTGCTGCTGGTCGTCGCTCAAGGAGGAGTCTTTCAGCAGTTCCGCCATGCCCAGCACACCGTTCATCGGTGTGCGGATTTCGTGGCTGACCTTGGCAATGAATTCGCTCTTGGCTTCACTGGCCTTCACTGCCTGTTCAGTCAATTCAATACTTTGTTGATACAAGCGTGCATTACTGAGCGTGAGCGCAAAGTATTCGGAATAGGACATCAGCCGAATGACATCGAGATCCGTCCAGGGCTTGCCGGCTGTTCGCTGCAACAATACCAAGGCCAGCAAGCGGCCATGCACATACAACGGATGGCACAACAAGCTGTTTTTCTCTTCGGGCCAGAGGCAACAGCTGCCCCAACCCTGTTCTCCCGGCCACTGGCGCAGCCATTCCATCTCTGCTTCGGACAACCACGCCGGTTGCGGCAGGTGCAGGTCATCGCACCAGACATACAGGTCTTCTACCGGCACCGCCGGCTGCAAGCCCTGGGAAAATCCCTGAAAGACGGTATAAGGGTCCAGCGCGCGGCTCATTTCCTTCATGGCCGCCTGTACTGCCAAAACCCGTTCCCGTTGCGCCTGAATGTCTTTCAGCCGCTGGCTGCGAGTGCGCCATGCGAACAGCACGAATACCACAACCATGAATGTCAAGGCATACAACAGATACGCCCAGGGCTGGCGCCAAGGCGGATAACCCACGCGCAACGGCACCCGTAGTGAAGCGGAATATTGCCGACTGCGCTCGTCATAGGCTTGCACTTCCAGCTCGTGCTCGCCCGGTGAAAGCTCAACCAGGGTGATATGCGCGGCCTGGCCCAGATCCACCCAGGGCTGGTCGGCTGTCAGTCGCCAGCGGAAATGGATATAACGGCCATTGTAGAGATCGTCCACCCCCAGGCCAACTTCCGCAAAACGCTTTTCATAGGGCAAAACCAGCGGCCCGGAAAGTGTGGTTTGCGCTTTCTTGCCAATACGGGTGCGTATATATTCCACTCGAGGCCGAAGCGGGCGTGCATCTTCCTGCCGCAAACTGTTCAGCCGCAGCCAGCGCACACCATTTTCACTGATGCCGCCCAGTTCACCATCATGCACAATCAGATTGGTTGCCAGCCAGCCACCCAGCCTGGATGAAACCCAACGCAGGTGGCCCTGTGCCGGATCCAGCCAATACAGTCCATCACCATGCCGCAACCAGATTTGCCCCTGTTCATCCTCCACCATGGCCAGGGCTTCCGTATTGGCGGAAAATGGCAAGGCAATGCGCAAAACCACTTCCAGATCGCCATCCCGGGCCTGCATCTGATAGATGGCATGTTCCGAAAGCATCCACAGGCCGGACTGCGCAAACTGGCGCATGTACAGCCATTTCTCCCGCAGCAGTGCACCTTGCTGGCGAATCATTACAGGTTGAATGCGGCTATGTTCCGGCTGGTAACGCCACAAGCCTTGCCCAATCGCCAACAGCAGGCCCTGTGGCTGAGCAAGCATGGATTCGATTTGCAAAGCGCTGCTTTGCAGAAAAGGTTTCAGTAACTGGACATGGCATTGGGCCTTCAGGGAACAGAAAAGCAGGCCGCGCGCGTAGAGGCTGGCCACAACACCGTTCTGCCCCCAAGGTTGCAGAAAATAAACGCCACCCGGAACGTTTGCGCTGCCATAGCCAAAATGCATTTGTTGCAGCGTGCCATCATGCATCAACAGCAGGGTGGACTGATTGGCGAACCAGACATCACCCCGCGCATCTTCAACGACTGATGAAATGATGTAAACAGGGCGATCCGGCAGACTGTGATGAACCGTCACGGTCCCGTCCGTATCCCGTTGAATCAGCCGGTCCTTGCCATTACTCAGCCAGAGACGGTTATGGCTGTCCAGGAATATGCGTTTGGGCGCTTCATCCTTGCGCCAGGGCTGATCCCAGAACTCCAGCCTTTGCTGCGCCCAGTTCGGCGCCAACTGGAGAACACGGTTGCGTTCATCACGCAACCAGAGCACGCCTGCCCGGTCCAGCAGCAAATCATCGGAACGAATCGAAGGGGTACGTAATTGCCCGTCCACGTGGAGAAATACCGCTTCGAATTGCTGTTGACCCGGCCTGCGCACCAACAGGCGATCATCCCCCCCCAGCCAGACATTGCCCTGGGCATCTTTCACCAGATTACGCCACATCAACCGCGCCTGCCCTGGCTGTTCAAAATCCCCATCATTCAGGCAGCGGGCGGACGCACCGGGTATATCGATTTCCAGCACACCCTTGCGGGTCGCCGCCAGCACTGTGTGCGCATTGACTTGCAACAGATTGTAGACATTCAAACCACAGCTCATGGTATCCGCACTCCCTTGCAGCCATTTTTCCAGACGCTTTTCCTCCAGATTGGCTTTCAACACACCATGACCAAAAGTGCCAACCAGCAGCGTGTCGCCTGCCTGGAGAAAACGGGTGGCCACGCCGGATACCGGGGCTTCCCCCTCCATGCTCCATGGGCTGAAGCGCCCGGTATCCAGATCCAGCTGCAGGACACCGGAGCCAAAGGTTGCCAGCAAAAGGCTGTTGCCTGACAACGGTGTCACATTCCAGACCGGATTCTGCAACGATTCCGGCAATGGGAAACTCTGGACTGCCTCCCGCCCGATCTCCCAGGCCAATACACCGTTTTCAACACTGCCCGCCCACCAGTGACCCTGGTGATAAACAGGTTGGCCCTGTGGATTCAACAGCTTGCCATCGATATGGCGCAAGGCTTGCAGATGATGGCTGGTAATCCGAAACAAACCTTGCGTATTGCGTGCCCATATAGAACCATCGGGCAGGGTGCCCAGCACACCGGTCACTTCCACCGGTGTGCCGGCCACCTGCAACTCACGGGCTTCGACATGTATCTCGGCATGAACCGGAATCCATGCCAGCAGGGCACACAGGCCCCATGCATAAACCCGCGACCGCCATCGGGTCATGGATAATCCCCCGGATCGGCCAGAAAGATCCAGTCCAGAGAAATCAATGCGCGCTATTCGAGCACTGCACCTTGTACCCGCTGGAAGTAATCATGGCCACGGCTTCTTCCTGCGGCTCACCTTTCGCGCATGCGCCTTTTTCCATGGCCTTGCAGATCTCCTTGTGCTCAGGATGCTTGCCTAAATGTTTTTCCACGTTTTCCTTGCGGAAGATCAGCGCTTCCACAGCCCGGGCTTCATCGCCTTCCAGGACAAACTCCTTTTCACGATGTGCCGGATCGGTTTCATCCGGATATTCGAAGGTAATGACGATCCGCTTGGGTACACCGGGTTTCTTGATCATGTCCAACTCCTTGTTGAATGAAAAATAAAAACAATCGTTGAGCCGGCAGGCTCAGGGTGGAGTATACCCAAAAAAACAATCAGGACTTCTCGCCAACCCATCGCTGCCAGCGATAGCCACTGCCCCATAACACCAGCGCAAAAACCCCCATGGCCGGCAGTACCAGCGCCAGCAAGGAAAGCAAACGCCAGTGGAAAGGATCTGCCGCCACAGGCAGCATACGGGTTTTCAACAGGATCAGCAGCACGGCCATGGCGGCACAGGCCAAGAACAACCGCCAGAGAAAAGCGGGTGAAAAAGCCCGTGGCTGAACCGTTTGACGCAGCTTGCGCCACAACAGCCCTCCGTTGAGATAGCCGGAGCATACGCCGGCCAGCACCAGCGAAACATGCAGGCCCGGCTGTTGCTGTAACCAGGACCAAAGCGCGAAAAATCCGGGCCAGTCCCCGGGATAACGCCACCCGGCCAAGGCCAGCAGAAAGACCCCGTTCAACACCATGTTCAGGCTCATGGCCCAGACCGCGTAACGCACGGGTGTGCGCATATCTTCCTGCGCATAGAATGCCGGCGCCATGACCTTCACCAGCACATAGGCCGGCAGGCCAAAGCTGGCCACCTGCAAGGCCAGGGCCGCCATGTGGCTGTCGGCCCGATCGAACTGCCCGTACTGAAACAGGGTCACCATGATGGGTTCCGCCAGCAGAAACAGCCCCACGGCCGAAGGCACGGCTACCAGCAGGCCGCTGTCCATGGCCCAGCCCAGCGCCTTGCGGTAGTCAGCCTCGCGCTGGCCGGCATGATGGCGGGACAATACCGGCAGAATCACGGTGGAAAGGGCCACGCCCAATACCCCCAGTGGAAACTCCATCATCCGCTCGGAAAAATACAGCCAGGTAATGCTGCCGGAAACCAGGAAGGAAGCCACCAGCGTATCCACCAGCAGATTGACCTGGGCCACGGACGAGCCCAGCAAGGTGGGCACCATCAGCTTCAACACCCGGCGCACACCGGGGTGCGGACCAATGCGGATACGCGGGAAAAGCCCCAGCTGGCGCAAGGGTGGGAACACCAGCAACATCTGCAACAGGCCACCGGCAAACACGCCCC
>JALWTZ010000278.1 GCA_026993285.1 Lysobacterales bacterium
GGTGGAAAATGACCTGCCGCTGGCAGAGGAAACCGTACTGCAAAGGCTGCGCCAGCCGCTGGGGCAGCCGCTGGATGTGGAGCAACTGGAAGCCGATATTGAACGCATATACGGTACCGGCCTGTACCAGAAAATCTCCTGGCGGCTGGAAAATGAACCCTCGGGCCATGTGCTGGTACTGACACTGCAAGGCAAGGCCTGGGGGCCGGCCTATCTGCAGACAGGGCTGTCCCTGACCAACAACTTCACGGGCGACAGTGCCTATGAAATCAACCTGCGCTACCTGCGTACCGTATTGAACCCGCTGGGGGGAGAAGCCGCCGTCTATGCCCGCCTGGGGCAAAATCCCCTGCTGGAGCTGGACTGGTTTCAGCCCCTGAGTGCCGACCCGGGCTGGTATGTGGGCGCGAGGGGCGGGTACCGCAAGACCAATGTGCAGGTGTATCAGGAAGGTAGCTTGCTGTCCAACTATCGTCTCACCCATTACGGCATGGAAGCCTCACTGGGCTATGAGTGGAGTACGGACTGGCGTCTGCAGGCCACCTTGCTGCGTGAGCGGGGCCGGGCAGGGCTGGAAATCGGCTTCCCCATCGTCTCGGATGATCAACCGCTCAATAATGCCCATATCCGGCTGGGCCTGTTGCACGACAGCCTGGACAGCCTGTACTTTCCTACCAGTGGCTGGCTGTTGCGTGCCCGCTGGATGGGCGGAAAACGCTGGATGGGCAGCGAAAGTGACTATCAGGCGGTACACCTTCAGGCACGGATAGCCACCCACCTGCCCCGGCAGCTGTTGTGGCTTGGAGGGGAGTGGTTTGGTTCCAGCAGTGAAGATGCGGGTGTGCCCCTGCTGCAACGGCCGACTCTGGGTGGCTTTCTGCGTCTTTCCGGCATGCAGGAAAACCAGCTCATCCTGGGTGAAAATCAGTGGCTGCTCAACGCTGCCCTGTTGCAGGACATCCGCCCCTGGCTGGGCCTGCAGGCACTGCCTGTGCCTGTCTATCTGGGCGCATCCCTGGAAGCGGGAAGAAGCCGAAATCGCGAGCATACGCCAGGCCAGTACCGGCTGATTCGCTCCGGCAGCCTCTTCCTGGGAGTGGATACCTGGGTGGGTCCGGTCTTTCTGGGCTATGGCCGAACCGACCAGGGTGATGAGGCCGTGTTTTTCCATCTAAACCGTCAGTTTGGCGAGCGCTGAACCGGAACCCCGGCTCCCGGTTCGGCCCGCGGCAAGCACCTGCGGGAAAAAAGACAAAGGGCGCTTCCAATCCGCTGAAAAATCTGTAAAATGCGCGGTTTACCTGCCGGGCGCTCGGAGAAGCGCCGTTTCGCTTGTGAGCCGGTGGGGCAGGTTTCGATTGACAGCCGTGTGGCAGAACCACACAAGCATTCAGTAGAGGTTTTTTAGATGGTCAAGATTCGTTTGTCCCGTGGTGGCGCGAAAAAACTCCCGTTCTACCATGTGGTGGTTACGGACAGCCGCAATCGTCGCGATGGCCGCAACATCGAGCGTGTGGGCTATTTCAACCCGGTTGCCCGGGGTCAGGAAGTGCGTCTGCACCTGGAAATGGACCGCATTGAATACTGGCTGGGCGTCGGTGCGCAAATGACGGATCGCGTACGCAGTCTGGTCAAGGACTACCGCAAGCAGGCTGAAGGCCAGACCGAAGCCGCTGCCTGAGTATGGAAAACGCACAGACCGGGAGCGATCACTCGCGGTTTGTGGTGCTGGGCCACTTTACCGGCCTGCATGGCTTGAAGGGGTGGATCAAGGTATTTTCGCATACCGATCCCAGAGAAAGCATATTTGAACATGACTGGTGGATTGGCCAGCCAGGGCAATGGCAGTCGATCCGGCACCATGGAGGCCGCAGGCAGGGCAAGACCCTGGTGGTCAGGCTGGAAGGGGTGAATACCCCGGAACAGGCGGAAGCCTACCGGGATCTGCAAATTGCAGTCCCTCGTGACCAGTTGCCGGAACCGGATGAAAATTCCTGGTACTGGGCGGATCTGGAAGGCTTGCAGGTACGCACCCTGGAGGGTGTGGAGCTGGGGCGGGTCAGCCACCTGTTCGAAACCGGTGCCAACGATGTCATGGTGGTGAAGGGTGAGCGTGAACGGCTGGTTCCCTTTACCTATGGTCACGCCGTCCAGTCGGTGGATCTGGAACAGGGCTGCATCCTGGTGGACTGGGATCCGGATTTCTGATGCGTTTCGATGTCATCAGCCTGTTTCCGGAAATGGTGCGGCAGATGCTCGAAACCGGGGTGACCGGTCGGGCCTTGCGCAACGGTCTGCTGGAACTGGCCGTGCACAACCCCAGAGACTGGGCCGCGGATCGGCACCGAACGGTGGATGATCGGCCCTATGGTGGCGGCCCTGGCATGGTGATGGCCATCGAACCGTTGCGAACCTGCGTGCAGCAGGCACGGGCAATGGATGATCGCCAGGCACGCGTGGTGTATCTCAGCCCACAAGGCGCGGTACTGAACCATGACCGGGTGGCGCGATTGGCGACAGAGCAGCGTTTGATTCTGCTTTGTGGCCGCTATGAAGGTATCGATGAACGCCTGTTGCAGGCGGAAGTGGATGAAGAATTGTCCATTGGGGACTATGTACTCAGTGGAGGTGAACTGGCCGCGGCGGTCGTCATGGATGCGGTGGCCAGACAGATCCCCGGTGTACTCGGGGATGCGGATTCGGCAGCGCAGGATTCCTTTGCAACGGGCCTGCTGGACTGCCCGCACTATACCCGGCCCGAGCAACATGCGCTTGGTGATGTACCGGAGGTACTGCTCAGCGGCAACCATGCAGCCATTGCCCGCTGGCGCAGAAAACAGGCGCTGGGGCGAACCTGGCAGAGAAGACCGGATTTGTTGCAGCAGATTGAGCTGAAAGCGGAAGACCACAAGCTGCTGCAGGAATATATTGATGAACAGCATGCGCCGAGAGGCGATGAACCCAAGTAAACGAGGACAGCCATGAGCAACATCATCCAAGAGCTTGAAAAAGCGCAAATGAACCGAGAGGTGCCTGAATTCGGCCCCGGTGACACCGTGGTGGTACAGGTGAAAGTGAAAGAAGGCAACCGCGAGCGTTTGCAGGCCTTTGAAGGTGTGGTGATCGGCAAGCGCAACCGTGGCTTGAACTCCGCCTTTACCGTGCGCAAGATCTCCCACGGTACGGGTGTGGAACGGGTATTCCAGACCTACAGCCCCATGATCGAATCCATTGAAGTCAAGCGTCGCGGCAAGGTTCGTCAGGCCAAGCTCTACTACTTGCGCGAGCGTGAAGGCAAGGCTGCACGCATCAAGGAAAAGCTCAACGTCAAACGCTGAGCCGGTTCGAAATTTCGATCCGTTACAAACCCGCCCTCGAGGCGGGTTTGTCGTGTTGGGGTTCGAGCACTGTGTTCGCAGCCCGCATGGCCCTGACCCACACCTGCCATTACGCTTTTCAGCACATCCCGGCATATTCGGCTGATCAGCCAGCCTCCAGCCGAATCCGGCATTTTTCAGACCCGTTCTCCCCAATTGTGTAGTACATTGGTTGCAAACGGAGTCAACAACAGAACGCCGGTCAGATATGGAAACCATCGAAAAAGCAGCGGGCAGCCAGCGGGAAAACCGGACCTGGGTGTATCTGCGATCGATTCTGCTGAGTATCCTGTTTATCTGGATACCCGCCACCATCCAGCATCTTTATGTCTATGGCAAACTCTCGCCAAAGCTCTACCTGTTACCAACACTGGCTGGAACGGTTTTCGGCATTCTGTTGGCACGTCTGTCCTTGATGCGCAGCCGTCTGGCTGCACAACGTGCCCTGTTTCAGGGTATTACCGATGCTGCTTCCATCTGCAGCTGGTTGCATGATGCATCAGGCCGGCTGGCCTATGTCAGCGCAGCTTCTCACACGGTGCTGGGGATACAGGCCGAAATACTGGAAGCGCAGCCCGAACGGTTGCCGGCGTTGCTGACCGAGAAGGACAGTGATGATTACCCACAACGTGTACAGACCTTGCTGCAGCAATTTGGCAGTGATGAATACCTGCTCAACCTGCGTACGGTCACAGGGGTGGAAAAGCGGGTGCGTGTTCATCTGGAAAGCCTGCTGGATGGCGAGGGCCGTATTGTAGGCGTTCTGGGGCAGGCCGAAACGGCACGCATGGAGTTGGCAGATTCGGCCGACCTGCACCGCAGCCTGCGCCAGGATGAAAGTACCGGCTTGGGCAATCGCAGCCAGTTGCTGGAAGACCTGACGATTCTATCGGAAAATTCCAGCCGGCAGCACAGTTTGTTCGTGGTGTATCTTGAAGGGCTGGTGCGGATTCGCAGTTTGTATGGCCAGGAATATGCGGAACAGTTTCTCCAGACATGGGTCAAGGAGTTGAAACAGACCCAGGGCAGCCTGTTTCGCCTCTATCGCTTGGGTCGAAACCGTATGGCATTGCTGCTGGAAGACAGCAATCCCGAGCAGGCGAGCTCCTGGATAGAGCCGCTGAGTGAGCGCATGGCCGTACCGGTTCAGGTGGGGGAAGTCTGGTTGTCGGTTCAGGTTTGCATGGGCATTGCGGCATTTCCACAGGACGCATCCACGCCATTGGCCTGGCTGGACAATGCCGAACTGGCCGCCCGGGCCGCGAAGGAGAATCACGCACCCTGGGGCTTGTATACCCCGGTCTTAAGGAAAGTGCACGAAGGAGATGAACGCAAGGAAAAACGGCTGATCCAGGCCATCGAGAAAGGGGAAATTCACGCCTGGGTACAACCCATATACAAACTGCCGGAACTCCGGCAAACCGGCGTGGAATT
>JALWTZ010000279.1 GCA_026993285.1 Lysobacterales bacterium
AATTTCTTTTATGTATGATGAAATCGATCAATGTCTGCAGGCTGTCAGTGAAGAAAAAATAGCATTTGAATCACCTTATGATCGTTTAACACGCTTGGGTTATGACACGAATTGTCTGATCATGAGCAAGGAATCATTACAGGCATTGCGAAAGCAACTACTGAATTCAGGAAAGATGAATGATTTAAAAAAGGTACTTAAAATTGAAGCGAGCATGGAAGCGCCATTGCGTGATATCCGCAGCGACAATGCCAGCCCAGAGGTCATGGAAGAAGCTTATCAACAGCTAATGGATATCCTGTATCAGTACATGGATGTGCTGTTTTATTCATCCAATGCAGAAGCAGTTTATAAGGCAGGTGAAGAATTTGCATGGATACGAGCCAATATGATCGTGATCTATGGATTGGGCACACATAAATTGGCGTATGAAGACCCGCGGCATCCCATGTTGTACCCATACTTTAAAGCAATGATGGGTCTTTATGCTGGTGATGCTTCATATGACTTCAAGCTTTATGCCCTGTTTCGTTATTGCCACCTAAAACAATGGCATTGTCAGGCCAAAATCAAGGAACGCTTTGAATTTGACCCCGGTTTCGAAAGGCAATATGGTGATCTGGACGGTTATACCCTGTTCACACAAGTGGTAGCCACGCCCTATGTCGTGCAGCGAATGGCGCATTTGCAAAGTATTACCCGTTGATGCCGGCCTGATCCATTCGATTTTCCCATTAGCATGAATGGTTCGACCATCACCAGGCGCCTGCCGCTGTGGTGTGCATACAGCCTGCTGCACAAATCGTCGGGGCGCGGTTTTTGATCATGAATCCTTGATGTAACCACTGCACATTCCGTTGCTGTAACACCAGGTACAGGCTGTAACCATGTTCTGGAAGGGTGGCTGTTTGAACTCTATGCCACCACCAAGCACTCGGGTACCGGCCTGGCCAACGTTTGCCAGATTGTGGAAAGCCACGGTGGCCGCATCCGTGCATGGAACCGTGAAGAAGGGGGTGCCTGCGTGGAGCTGCTGTTTCCACTGCAATCCATGAAATAAGTAATAATTTAAATACTATACAATTATTATTTTTGCCTTATAAAAGGGGTTGACAGTTTTAAATCAATAATTACAATGCGCCGTCCATTCAATCAGGACGACGGAATCATGCTAAAACCGCTCAGCAGCGCAATACTCTTTACATTGTGTTTTAACTCAGCTATCGCACAGGAAGCCCCTACAGAACTCGACCCCATTACCGTCAATGGTGATGCCGTAGGTAGTGGTGGCCAGGATGTGGTCAATGTGGGCGGCTCCGGCCCCTGGGACTGGACCTCGGACGACACGGCGGAACGGGATGATGACGGGCAAAATGGGATCAATAACAACTGCCAGGGCGGTAAGGTAGCGCAAAACAAGATTGTCCAGAATCTAACAGCAACGGGCGTGAGTTGTAGGGATGATGATAGAGTAATTCTTCGTAAGGTATGCCGAGAGCGCCGAAGTCTATGGGATATGGTGTGTAGTATTTTTAAGCCAGGCAATGAAGGGCTCATTTGCACCAATAACAGAGAATATAAATTAACTTTTAAGGATGGAACTGGCGTGTTTGTCTGTAATGCTGTCAGTTCACAACATTGTGGATATATCAAGAAGAAAAATGCAAATGATTAAAAAAACTGTTGTCATATCCGTGGTTGTATTGATATTGGCCACCTGGTTGTTCCTTGAAGGATACAAGAATGGCCGGGTGTCTATAAATTTTGCAATGAGGCAGCCTGCTTTTCGTGATGTGGCATATAAAAAGGTATCAAACAGCAAGGAAATTCATTCAAAAGCTAAGAAGAAGTTGAATGCATATGCGGAGATGAAAAAAACAATTGGTCAATCGGGTAAACAGAGAATAGAAATGGAAAATCTTGATGCAATGACAATGATAGAGCAATCTACTCTTTTCTTTGATGTCCAGCATTGCATAGAATACTTTAAGATGAATAAAATTAATTCAGCTAAATATGCTGATCCTGAAGATGCAGAGGCAACCGAATGTGCAGAAATGGATCTGAGTGAATATGAATGGCTGAAGCAGACAATTGCAGAAAAAGAGGAGCAAGCAGATCTAAAGAAGGTATTGGGTTTGATGAGGGATTTGGAGGAAATCATGGAAGATGCTGCTTCTGGAAACACCCGCTTCAAGAAAGAAGAGGAAGTGTATCAGTATATCACAGACCTAATGGTTCAGTATCTGGATGTTCTTTTTTACTCACAAAATCCAGATGCTGTGTTTTATGCGGGTAGTCAGTTTTCATGGCTAAGAATGGAGTTGGTGTTTGGTGGTTTTGGTCATATTCATTTTTCAGATAAAGATGTTAGTCATCCCATGGACTATGATTTTTATAGACTTATGAATTCTCCTTATTCTCAACCATATTTTGACAATCATGTTTTATACGGATTGTTTAGGTATTGTTATCTCAGGCAGTGGCAGTGTGAGCGTAAAATTAAAGAACGCTATATGGGTATTGACTTTTTTGATAAATACTCTCAACTCAACGGTTATGAATTGTTCACTCAAGTAGTAAGCAACCCTTATATGATTCAAAAAATGGAATATTTACAAAGCATAACCCATTAGTAAATTAAAAATGGGTTGTAGGTGTTGTAAATATCGTCATGGATAATCAAAGAATTTATATAAGCTGACATCTTTATATAGGGAAAAGGTATTGAAAAACAGGTATCTTATAGTTGGTTTTACCGTATTGAGCGTACTGATCTGGTATGGCTTTTGGAGTACTGAGGCCAACGAACAGCAGTCATCATCCCAAACCGGTTATAAACCAGCCCTGCTGTCGCGTCCGTCGAAATCATCAGTATCCAGGCAGGCTCCGCATGCTGGTGAATCCATTAAAAATCGAACTGTGCTCACAGCAGAAACCTGGCGCAAGGCAATGTCCAAACCAGATGCGCTGGACATGGAGACCATGACCGAACTGGAAGTGGCTTTCCTTTATGATGAAATCGACCATTGCATTGCGGCGATCAGCGAAGAAAAAGCGGTGTTTGAACAACCGCATGCTCGCTTGACGCGCCTGGGTTATGACACAGCTTGTCTGACCATGAGCGCAGAAGAATTACAGGCATTGCGTGAGCGTTTGCTGAATTCGGGAAAAATGGATGACCTGAAGAAGTTTTTTCAAATTGAAAAGCAAAAGAAGGAACTGGAACAGGATGTACGTGATGGAAAGTATTCTCGTGAGAATCTGGAAGAGGCCTATCAGCAGCTTCTGGTGATTATGTATCAATATCTGGATATCCTTTTTTATTCAAATAATCCAGAGGCTGTATGGAAGGCTGCAAAGGAATTTTCCTGGTTGCGGACCAATATGGTCTATGGTGGCGGAAAAGCCTACATTCATTATTCGGATGATGATTTGAATCACCCCATGATTACTCCTTTCGCAAATGAAATGGTGAAGCATTATGCAGGAGATAATTCCTACGATTATAAGCTTTACGGCCTGTTTCGCTACTGCCACCTCAAGCAATGGCATTGTCAGGCCAAGATCAAGGAAAGCTATGACAGTGACCCCGGTTTCGAAAGGCAATATGGTGATCTGGACGGTTATACCCTGTTCACACAAGTGGTCGCCACGCCCTATGTCGTTCAGGCAATGGTGCATTTGCAAAGCATTACCCGTTGATACAGGCCTGATAACGCCGTTTTTCTTGGCCTGGTGTGTGAGAAAGGAAATGTGCATGAAATTAAGTTCAGGGATGGCTCAGTAACTTTCGAGTGTAATGGTGGAAGCAGCCAGGATTGTAGCCCGATTATCAAGAGAGAATACCGTTGAAACATAAAACCAATCTGTCAGTCATTGTGCTGTTAACTTTGATTGTTGTGTTCTGGTTTGGCTACCAGGATGAGCACGAGCAACCGGAGAAAATACTTGAGCTCGTACAACAACCGGCTTCTGGTCAAGTAGCGTCAGCCAATCCTTCAACACAGCAGACCCCCCGCACAGGGGAGTCTCCCAGACAGGTTGCGGTGAAACCCCCTAAAGCCACACAACCAATCTGGGAGGAGCCGGAAAGTCTGGATATCAATGCCATGACCGAGGTGGAAGTGGCTTTCCTTTATGATGAACTCGACCATTGCATAGCGGCGATCAGCGAAGAAAAAGCGGTGTTTGAACAACCGCATGATCGCTTGACGCGCCTGGGTTATGACACAGCTTGTCTGACCATGAGCGCAGAAGAATTACAGGTATTGCGTGAGCGATTGCTGAATTCGGGAAAAATGGATGACCTGAAGAGGTTTTTTCAAATTGAAAAGCAAAAGAAGGAACTGGAACAGGATGTACTTGATGGTAAGTATTCTCGTGAAAATCTGGAAGAAGCCTATCAGCAGCTTCTGGTGATTATGTATCAGTATCTGGATATCCTTTTTTATTCGAATAATCCAGAGGCCGTATGGAAGGCGGCAAACGAGTTTTCCTGGTTGCGGGCCAATATGGTTTATGGTGGTGGAAATGCCTATATTCGTTATTCGGACGATGATTTGAATCACCCCATGATTCGTCCTTTCAGAACGGCAATGGTGAAGCATTTTGCAGGAGATGACTCCTACGATTTTGACTTATACGCCTTTTTTCGCTATTGCTACCTCAAGCAATGGCATTGTCAGGCCAAGATCAAGGAACGCTATGACAGTGACCCCGGTTTCGAAAGGCAATACGGTGATCTGGACGGTTATACCCTGTTCACACAAGTGGTCGCCACGCCCTATGTCGTGCAGCGGATGGCGCATTTGCAAAGTATTACCCGTTGATGCCGGCCTGATTCGTTCGATTTTCCCATTAGCATGAATGGTTCGACCACCACCAGGCGCCTGCCACTCTGGTGTGCATACAGCCTGCTGCACAAATCGTCGGGGCGCGGTTTTTGGTCATGAATCCTTGATGTAACCACTGCACCTTCCGTTGCTGTAACACCAGGTACAGGCTGTAACCATGTTCTGGAAGGGTGGCTGTTTGAACTCTATGCCACTACCAAGCACTAGGGTACCGGCCTGGCCAACGTTTGCCAGATTGTGGAAAGCCACGGTGGCCGCATCCGTGCATGGAACCGTGAAGAAAAGGGTGCCTGCGTGGAGCTGCTGTTTCCACTGCAATCCACGAAATAAGTAATAATTCAAATACTATACAATTATTATTTTTGCCTTTTAAAAAGGGGTTGACAGTTTTAAATCAATAATTACAATGCACCGTCCATTCAATCAGGACGACGGAATCATGCTAAAACCGCTCAGCAGCGCAATACTCTTGACACTGTGTTTTAACTCAGCTATCGCACAAGAAGCTCCCACGGAACTCGACCCCATTACCGTCAATGGCGATGCCGTAGGCAGTGGTGGCCAGGATGTGGTCAATGTGGGCGGCTCCGGCCCCTGGGACTGGACCTCGGATGACACGGCGGAACGGGATGATACTTCAGATTATGGTGATGATGAATGTCAAGGGGGTAAGACAGCGTATAACAAAATACGAACTAATCTGGTTGCAACAGGCGTGAGTTGCAAAGCCAGTGATGAAGCTATCATTGCAAAAGTATGCCGTAAAATGAGATGCTTAAGGGATCTTATTCGAAGTGGTTTCAAGCCTGGGAGCGAGGGCCTGGTGTGTGAGAAAAGAACCAGGCATGAGATCAAGTTCAGGGATGGCTCAGTAACTTTCGAGTGTAATGGTAAAAGCAGCCAGGATTGTGGCCAGATTATCAAGAGAGAATGTCGTTGAATCTTAGAACTATTCTGCCGGCGATTGCATTGCTCGCGCTGTCTGCCCTGGTTTGGTTAGACAGCCAGGATGATGAGCAGCAACCGGCGCAAATGCTTGAACCTGTACAACAACCGATTGCTGGACAGGCAGCGTCAGCCACGCCTCCAACACAGCAGACCCCCAACACAGGGGAGTCTCCCAGACAGGTTGCGGTGAAACCCCCTAAAGCCACACAACCAATCTGGGAGGAGCCGGAAAGTCTGGATATCAATGCCATGACCGAGCTGGAAGTGGCTTTCCTTTATGATGAACTCGACCATTGCATAGCGGCGATCAGCGAAGAAAAAGCGGTGTTTGAACAACCGCATGATCGCTTGACGCGCCTGGGTTATGACACAGCTTGTTTGACCATGAGCGCAGAAGAATTACAGGCATTGCGTGAGCAATTGCTGAATTCGGGGAAAATGGATGACCTGAAGAAGTTTTTTCAAATTGAAAAGCAAAAGAAGGAACTGGAACAGGATGTACGTGATGGAAAGTATTCTCGTGAGAATCTAGAAGAGGCCTATCAGCAGCTTCTGGTGATTATGTATCAGTATCTGGATATCCTTTTTTATTCGAATAATCCAGAAGCTGTATGGAAGGCAGCAAAAGAATTTGCCTGGTTGCGGGCCAATATGGTTTATGGCGGGGGCAATGCTATTATTCATTATTCGGACGATGATTTGAATCACCCCATGGTTACTCCTTTCGCAAATGAAATGATGAATCATTATGCAGGAGATAATTCCTACAATTATAAGTTATACGGCCTATTTCGCTACTGCCACCTCAAGCAATGGCATTGTCAGGCCAAGATCAAGGAACGCTATGAATATTACCCTGGATTCGAAAGGCAATATGGTGATCTGGACGGTTATACCCTGTTCACACAAGTGGTAGCCACGCCCTATGTCGTTCAGGCAATGGTGCATTTGCAAAGTATTACCCGTTGATGCCGGCCTGATCCGTTCGATTTCCCATTAGCATGAATGGTTCGACCACCACCAGGCGCCTGCCACTCTGGTGTGCATACAGCCTGCTGCCCAAATGGGCGCGGATGCAGCTTTTTGGCCATGCGCCCTTGCAGAAGGCATCGCTGGAGAGCGCACTTGCCGTTTGCAGTGTGCCGTTGCCCAGGCTGCCGGAACGGCTGGATCGTGCCGCCTTGCGGCAGTGGTGCCGCAGTCACCCGGCCTTGCAGGCCTTGGAACTGCGGCAAAAGGGGGCACAATCCGGTATACGCCAGCAGCCGAATGCCCATGTCTATCCAGAGCCCGGGCGTGTTGCCGGTTTGTTGCGCCGTTTGCAGCGAACGGTGGCGGTAGAGCCTGACGCGCTGAAACGGGTGTGGTGGTTGCATGCCGGCATGGTTTGGATACACCCGTTGGCGGATGGCAATGGCCGGCTGGGCCGTGCGCTGTTTCTGGCAGGCTGGTTGCGCATGGACGGGGCCCCCATCCTGCTCGATTACGACCTGCCGTGGAGAAAACAGGCTTTTCAACGGGCCTGCAAGGCCTGGAATACGGGTGATTTTCAGCCCATGCTGGACTTTCATCAGGAAAGCCTGCAATACAGTGCCCGTTTGTGGCAACAGGTGGAAAGCCATTGGCAATCCGCCGGGTTGCCGGCATCGGGGGTATACGGCGTCGAAGTCCTCCGACGGGTATTCTCACTCCAGGACTGGCCCATGCTGGCGTGAGTTTCCGGTTTTTTCGCTATAATCCCAGCCTTGCAAGCCGAAGGGGGCGTAACCACCATGGCCAAGGCTGTCATTCTGGTGGTCGATGACGAACCGGATATCCGCGAGCTGGTGGCGGAAATTCTGCAGGACGAAGGTTATCAGGTTCATCTGGCGGAAAATGGCGAGCAGGCCCGTGCCATGGCCGAACAGGTACAGCCGGATCTGGTGCTGCTGGATGTGTGGATGCCGGATGTGGATGGTATTTCCGTGCTGCGCCAGTGGTCGGAAGCGGATGCCATGCCTTTCCAGGTGGTGATGATCTCCGGCCACGGCACCATCGAGACGGCGGTGGAGGCCACCCGCCTGGGTGCCTGGGACTTTATCGAAAAGCCCGTCAGCCTGGCCAAGCTTCTGATCACCGTGGAACGGGCACTGGAAAGCGGCCGGCTCAACCGGGAAAACCAGCACCTGCGCCATGCCTTGCACTACCAGGCTGACATGGTGGGCCAGAGCCAGGCCATAGCCGAACTGCACCGGCAGGTGGAGCAATTGTCCCCGCATGATCCCTGGGTGCTGATTACCGGCGAGGCCGGTACCGGCAAGGAAACCCTGGCCCGGCGCATTCACAGTCTATCCAGCCGGCGGGATGGCCCTTTTGTGGTGTTGTCCACCGGCCTGCTCAACGAAGACAACCTGTTGCAGGAGCTGTTCGGCCAGGAAAAGGGCGGGCGGGTGATTCCTGGCAAGCTGGAGCAGGCCCAGGGCGGCACCCTGTATCTGGATGAACTGGCTGATTTGTCCGAAGCGGCCCAGCGCACCTTGCACAGCACGCTGGAATCTGGTCATTTCACCCGTGTGGGTGGTGAGCGGCCCCAGCGGCTGGATGTGCGCCTGATCAGTGCCAGCCAGCAGGACTTGCAGGCCTGCATGCGTGAAGGCCGCCTGCGCAAGGCATTGTTCTACCAGCTGAATGTCTACCCGTTACATATCCCGCCCCTGCGCGAACGCCCGGAAGACATTCCCGACCTGATTCACCATTTCACCGATCTGCTCTCCAGCCGTGACGGGCTGCCATGGCGGCGGTTCTCCATCGCTGCCCAGAATCGCATGCGTCAGCATGGCTGGCCGGGCAATGCGCGTGAATTGAAAAATCTGGTGCAACGGCTGTTGATGTCGGGCCATCAGGGAGAAGTGAGCCTGGAAGAGGTGGATGCCCTGTTGCAACAAAGCCCGGCCGCCGTGCCCGAAAGCGGCATGACTGAAACCCACATCCCGCTGGACCTGCCGTTGAAGAAGGCCAGGGAGCTGTTTGAACGGGAATACCTGATCGAACAGCTCAAGCGGGTGGATGGCAGTGTGGGAAAACTGGCCAGCATTGCCGGCATGGAGCGCACACATCTTTATCGCAAGCTCAAGGCGCTGGATATCGATCCGCGTAATCTGTGAGGGGCGCTGAATGCAAATCATCATTCTGGGAGCGGGGCAGGTGGGCTCGTCACTGGCCGACAGCCTGGTCAATGAAAGTGAACACAATGAAATCACCGTGGTGGATTCCGATGCCACCCGCCTGCGCAACCTGCGTGACCGGCTGGATCTGAACACAGTGGAAGGCAATGCCGCCTCGCCCACCATTTTGCAGGCTGCCGGAGCGGAAGATGCCGACATGCTGGTGGCGGTGACCAATTCCGACGAAATCAACATGATTGCCTGCCAGGTCGCCTATTTGCTGTACAACACGCCCACGCGCATTGCCCGCGTGCGCGCACTGGATTACCTGCACCACGACGCCCTGTTTGCCGAGGGTGGCATACCGGTGAATGTGCGTATCAGCCCGGAAGAACTGGTGACCCGCTATGTGCAACGGTTGATCGAGTACCCCGGTGCCCTGCAAGTGGTGGATTTCGCCGATGGCAAGGTGCAGCTGGTGGCGGTGCGCGCCTATGCCGACGGCCCGCTGGTGGGCCACGAAGTGGCCCGGCTCAAGGAGCAGTTGCCCGAGGGGGTGGAAAGCCGCATCGCGGTGATTTTCCGTGAAGGCAAGGCCATTTTCCCCACCGGCAAAACCATCATCCGGGTTAACGACACGGTGTATTTTCTCGCCGCCCGCAAGGACATTCCCCATGTGATGCGTGCCCTGCGCAAGGTGGACAACCCGGCCCGGCGGGTGATTCTGGCCGGAGGTGGCAACATTGGCCGCAGCCTGGCGCAGGTACTGGAAGGCGAGCACTATGTGAAGATCATCGAGCAGGACGGCAGCCGCGCCCGCCTGATTGCCCAGGATCTGGAAAGGGCCATCGTGCTGCAGGGTGACTGTGCCGACGAGGAATTGTTGCTGGATGAAAACATCGACCAGACGGATGTCTTCTGCGCCATCACCAACGACGATGAGGCCAACATCCTTTCGGCCATGCTGGCCAAACGGCTGGGTGCCCGGCGGGTGATTGCCCTGATCAACCGCCCTTCCTATGTAGATCTGGTGGAAGGCGGGCTGGTGGACATCGCCATCTCGCCCCAGCAAATCACTCTTGGTGCCCTGTTGCGGCATCTGCGCCGGGGCGAGGTGGCCCAGCTGCATTCCCTGCGCCGGGGTCATGCGGAGGCCATGGAAGCCGTGGCCACTGGCACGGAAAGTACTTCAAAGGTTATTGGCCGCGCGCTGGAAGAAATTGAACTGCCGGAAGGCGTGACCATCGGCGGGCTGGTACGGGGCCAGCAGGTAAAAATGGCGCACCATGATCTGGTCATCGAGCCGGATGACCATGTACTGTTGTTCATTGCCGACAAGAAGCAGGTACCGGCGGTGGAAAAACTGTTTCAACCCGGAGCGACCTTCTTCTGATGCGCGGGCGCAATGTCACCATACAGCGCATGGTGGGGGTGATCTTCATGCTCACCGGTGTCACCATGCTGCCGCCGGTGCTGGTGGGCTGGTATTTCCAGGATGGTGCCGCCCGGGGTTTTCTGGAAAGCGCCATCCTGACCATGGGTGCCGGAGCGCTGATCTGGCTGCCGGTACGCAGCCACCGTTCCGACCTGCGGGTGCGCGACGGTTTTCTCATCGTGGCCATTGCCTGGTTTACCCTGGGTATCGGTGGCGCCATCCCCCTGTGGCTGTCAGACAACCCTGGCATGAGTTTCACCGATGCCGTATTCGAGTCGGTTTCCGGCCTGACCACCACCGGCGCCACCGTGCTGACCGGGCTGGATGCCCTGCCGCATGCCTTTCTCTTTTACCGGCAACAACTGCAGTGGATTGGTGGCATGGGCATCATCGTGCTGGCCGTGGCCATTCTGCCCATGCTGCGCATTGGTGGCATGCAGTTGTTCAAGGCGGAAACCCCGGGGCCGGTCAAGGATTCCAAGCTCACACCGCGCATCACCGAAACGGCCAAGGCGCTCTGGGGCGTATATGTGGGCATCACCCTGTTATGTGCGCTGTCTTACTGGCTGGCCGGGATGAGCCTGTTCGATGCGGTCAGCCATGCCTTTTCCACCATGGCCCTGGGCGGTTTTTCCACCCACGATGCCAGCATGGCCTGGTTCAACAACCCGTTGATCGAAATGATTGCCATCGTGTTCATGGTGATTTCCGGCATCAATTTCTCCATCCACTACCTGGCCTGGCGCGGAGTCTCCGGCAAGCCCTATCTGCATGATACTGAAGCGCGGGTATTCATCCTCATCCTGGTGGTCGTCTCGCTGATCACCTCGTTGACCCTGTTTTTCAGCGGCTACAGCGGCTTTGTCGACAGCCTGCGCAAGGGGGTCTTTCATGTGGTTTCGGTGATGACCACCGCGGGATTCGGCACCGATACCTTTGCCTTCTGGCCGAGCATGTTGCCCCTGTTGCTGGTGATGATCGGCTTTGTCGGTGGCTGTTCCGGCTCCACCGCCGGCGGAATGAAAGTGGTGCGCATTATTCTGGTGGTCAAGCAGGGCATGCGTGAAGTACTGCAGCTGATCCATCCCAATGCCCGCATTCCCATCAAGCTGGGGGGGCGTACCGTTTCCGACAAGGTCATCAACGCCGTCTGGGGTTTTTACGGCCTGTATATCGCAGTGTTCTGCCTGTTCTCCCTGCTGGTCATGGCCACCGGGGTGGATCTGGTCTCGGCGGTGTCCGCCGTGGCCACCTGCATCAACAATGTGGGTCCGGGGCTGGGTGAAGTGGCCTCCACCATGCAGGGCATGAATGATGCGGCCAAGTGGATGCTCACACTGGTCATGATCATGGGCCGGCTGGAAGTCTTTACCCTGATCGTATTGTTCACGCCGGATTTCTGGCGCAACTGAACGGTGGCGGACATTTCCATCGAACAGCTGCTGTCACAGGCACAGCAGGCACTGAATCAAGGCCGGCCCGAGCAGGCCCTGCAACAGGTGGAACAAGGGCTGAAACGCTGGCCGCAAGACGAAACCCTGCGCTTCTGGCAGGCCCTGCTGTTGTACCAGTGCGGACGGGCGCAACAGGGCGCGGCCATGCTGGAGGACTGTCTGCGGGCACAAAGCCCGGAAGACTGGCTGCGCGCGGGCCTGCAGCAGGTGCTGGCCGACCCGGCGCTACATGGCCTGTCGCAGGCGGTGCAATGGGGCCAGTGGCTGACCGGCAGGGTCTCCGCCCAGGCGCTGGACTGGTACATGCACGGCTGTGTGCTGGCGCGGCTGGATGCCCACGCGGAAGCGGAACAGGCCCTGTTGCAGGCCCTACAGCGGCAAGCCGGTTTCACCCAGGCCCATTACGAGCTGGCCCTGTGCCTGCATCGGCAGCACCGGGAGGCGGAGGCGCTGGAACACTTCGCCGCCTGTGGGCCGCTGGAGGCGCAACAGCCCTGGTTTCATTACAACCATGCCCTGAGTCTGCAGGCCTGTGGCCGGCCGGATCAAGCCATTCAGGCCCTGCGCCAGGCGCTGGAACTGGACGCCGGTTTCCTCGATGCCCGCCTGCGGCTGGCGGAACTGCTTGCGCGTGAGGCACGCTGGGCGGCGCTGGAAAGGGAGCGGGCCGTCATCGTGGAACAGCTGGAGGCCGGTACCAGGGCCGACAACACCAGCCCCTACAGTGCCGATGTGGCCCTGCTGCCACAAGCACAGCATCGGCTGGCCTGTGCCTGGTCCGAGCGCGTGCTCAGTGGTGTGGAATTCCTGAATACGCCCCGTGCCACGACCACGGAACAGTCCGGACAATCACCATTGCGTATCGGTTATTTCGGTGGCGATCTCAATCTGTCAGCGGTGGGCAGCCTGCTGGCGGCCGTATTGCCCTGGCATGATCCGGCGCGGGTGGAGGTCTACGGCCTGAGCACCCATGTGACCGGCGATGCCATGGAAGCGCGCATCCGCGCAGCCTGCCACCACTGGCTGGACCTGTCCGCCCTGAACGACCGGCAGGCCGCCGAACGCATACAGGCACTGGAGCTGGATGTGCTGCTGGATGTTTCCGGCTATACCCGCCGTGGCCGGCCCCGCATACTGGCCCACCGCCCGGCTCGCCTGCAGGTGGGGCTGTGGGGCTATCTCAACCGCCACTGCGCCCCGTTCATGGATGCCCTGGTGGCGGACGCCTTCTGTGCCCGCAAGCTGCCGGCGGACTGGGATGAGCCACTCTGGCTGCACCCCCACAGCCTGCTGCCGCCACGATTGGACCCGGACTGGCTGACGGAACCGGTTCCGGATCGGCGGGCACTGGACCTGCCACAGGGGGCGCGGGTACTGGCCAGCTTCAACGCGGTCTACAAGCTGCATCCCTCTCTATTGCGGGCCTGGGCGCGGATTCTGCAGCAGGACCCGGACAGCGTGCTCTGGCTGGGCGGTGCCGGCAGCCCGGCGGCCTGGCGGCGGGTGCACGATGCATTGCAACAGGCCGGCGTGGCCCCTTCCCGCCTGATCGCCGCCGAAAGCCTGCCGCTGGGCGCGCATCTGGCCCGCCTGAAGCAGGCGGACCTCTGGCTGGATACCTTTCCCTACAACGGCGGTGCCAGCGTGGTGGCCGCCCGCACTGCCGGCCTGCCGGTACGCAGCCTGGCCGGAGAAGGCCTGCTGGGGCGGATGAGCGCGGCACTGAACCAGGCCGCCGGCCAGACAAATGGCGTAGCCGAGACGGTGGAAGCCTATATCATGGCCGCGCTGGAGATCCATCGGGAGGTTACGACAGCAACGCTGTCACTTGCGGACTGGACACGGGCCTGGGAGGCGTGCCTGTTTACCGGGCATTTGGCCGCAGGCCGTTAGCGTTGGCCTGCGCTTGGCGATTTAACCTTCGAACAAATCGACATGACGACCGGTGCGCTCAAAGCGAACGGTGCTTCCATCGATCTTGTAGATCAGGATCCAGTCGGGTTCAAGATGTGCGTCCCGGAAGCTTTTCCATGGTCCCTTTAGCGGGTGGTCCAGATATTCCGCCGGCAGGGGCTGGTCTTCCAGTAACAATTGCATCAGGCGTTTGATTTTCCGCATGTCCTTGCCACGTTTTTTCGTGGCTTTCAGATCACGTTTGAACTGGCCGGAATAAACGGGCGTGCGCATCAAAGGTCAAGTTGACGAAACAGATCGTCCAGATCTTCGGCCTGGTGCAGGTCTTCACCACGCTCGCTTTTTTCCAGGGTTTCCCGGGTCAGCCGGTTGGGTACATGCATGTCGAACGGCAAGCCTTGCTCGCTGACGACCTTGGCCAGACCAATCCGAATGAAATCCGATACCGTCAGGCCCATGGTCGCGAGAATCTTGCTGGCTTCATTTTTCAGTGCTTCATCCACGCGCGCGCGGATCACCTGGTTACCGGGCATGACCTGTCTCCTTGCGATTATCCATGACAATTGTAGCTCAATTGAGCCACAGCACAAATGGGTGGGTCCGTTTGACAGGTCAGGAATAGGCCGACCAGTCCAGCAATGTGTCCTTGGGGCGGTGCTGCACAAAATAGCCCTGTTCTCGCAGCTTTTCCATCACTTCCGTCACCTCCACCCGAGCCAGCTTGCGTTCGGGGGTCAGCTCCAGTGTCATCACCCGCTCCAGCGGGCCAAACAGTTTCAGCAGGGCCTCGGGCACATGGTCGAAGTCGTCCTCACGGTCCAGGTACAGATAGCTGTCCGGTCGTTTCGGGCCCTTGTAAATCCAGCATTGCATGGGGTTTTCTCCAGGGTTGCTCGGGGCATTATGGCCATTCGCCAGTGGATGACAAGCCTGCCGCCATACCCCTGACAAGCGCTTTTGTGTAGGGTATGCAGGAATCCAGCGGATGAAGGGAAAATTATGTGTAATAAATACGGCCGGTGGGGCAGAGGATATCGGAATGAATGACTGGTTGATCAGTGGCCCTGTGGATACCCCATCCCTGCTGCTGGGGCTGGTGCCGGGCCTGTTGCTGGGGCTGGTGCTGGCGGGATTGCTCTGGTGGCAAGGCCGCCGGCAGCAACAACAGCAGGCCAAGCAGGATGCGACCCGGCAGGCCCTGCAGCAACAGCTGGAGCACTTGCAGCAGGAACGGGAGCAGATGAAGGAGGCGCTGGCCCGCAGCGAGGCACAGCGGCAGCAATTGCAGGCGCATCAGGTGCAGGAGAAGGCCGAACTGCAACAGCGGGAACAGCAGTTGCAGGCGCAATTGGGCCAGTTGCGGCAACAGCATGAGGCGCAGGGCCGGCAGATGGCCGCGCTGGAGGCGCGCTACCAGAGCGAGGCACAGAGCTGGCAGCAGCGCCTGGAAGAATTGCAGCAGATGCGCGAGCAGCTGAAAAAGGAGTTCGCCGAACTCTCACGCAAGAATCTGGAGGCCGAGAGTCGCCAGTTTGCCGAGCAGAGCGAGACGCAGTTGAAGCAGTTGCTGCAGCCCATGCAGCAGCGTCTGCAGGATTTTCATCAGCAGATCCAGCAGGGGCGGGAACAGGATATCAAGGACCGGGCCGGTCTGCGGGAGCAGATCCGCAAGCTGGCCGAGGAAAACCAGCGCATCACGGCGGAAGCCCATGCCCTGACCCAGGCACTGACCTCCCAGGCCAAGACCCGGGGCAACTGGGGGGAGCGGCAGATCGAGCGGGCGCTGGAGCTATCCGGCCTGCAGGAAGGGCGTGAATATGCCCGGGAGGTCAGCCTGGAGGATGACCGGGGCCAGCGCTGGCGTCCGGATGTGCTGGTCTATCTGCCGGAAGGGCGCGCCCTGATCATCGACGCCAAGCTGTCACTGAACCACTACATCGACTATGTGAACGCGGAGGATGACAGCCAGCGGCAACAGGCGCTGAAGGCCCATGTACAGGCACTGAAACTGCACGTGAAATCCCTGGCGGAAAAACGCTATGACCGGCTCAAGGGGGTCAACAGTCTGGATTTCGTGCTGATGTTCGTACCCAATGAATCGGCCTTTATCGAGGCCATCAACCACGAGCCGGCCCTGTATGACGAAGCTTTCCGCCAGCATGTGGTGATCGTCACCACCTCCACCCTGCTGGCCAGCCTGCAGACCATCGCCAACCTGTGGCGCTACGAGAAACAGCAGCGCAACGCGCAGAAGATGGCCGAACATGCAAGCAAGCTATATGACAAGTTTGTCGGCTTCGTCGAGGACATGGAAAAGCTGGGCCAGCGCTTGCGCCAGGCCAGTGAAAGCTACGATGGGGCGATGAACAAGCTGCGTGACGGGCGCGGCAACCTGATGCGGCAGATGGAGGGTTTCGTGGAGTTGGGGGCACAGCCGCGCAAGCGGCTCAGTCTGGCCGACAGCCCGGAGGAAGGTACAGCTGCCCCAGCAGACGCGGACAGCGCGCGCCGGTAATCCCGCGCAGGTCCAGCGCCGTTCCGTTCAGCCGGCAGGCGGCCAGCCAGGCAAAGAGCTGGGCTTCCAGACCGTCCACATCCAGCCCGGCCAGCCGCGCGGGCTGGATGGCCACATCGGGCAGGGCCTGTTCCAGCGCCTGCATCAGGCTGTGGTTGTGGGCACCACCGCCAGCCACCCACATCCGGCGGCAGTCCGGCGCCAGTGATTTCAGCGCCCGGGCGATGCTTTCCGCGCTCAGTGCCACCAGTGTGGCCTGAATATCCACCGGCTTTTCCCCGCCTTCCAGGGCTTCGAGCAAATGGCCTTCCAGCCAGTGCAGGGAGAAATCCGAGCGGCAGGCACTGCGCGGAGGTGGCTGGTCAAACCAGGAATCGGCCAGCAGGTGCTGCAACAGTTCCGGCAGGACCTGCCCAGCACGTGCCCAGCGGCCACCACGATCGAAACCAGCGGGATCCCGGGGGTGATGCTTGCGGTACCAGTCATCCAGCAGGGCATTGCCGGGGCCGGTATCCAGGCCCAGGGTCTGCTCCGGCATGAGCAGGCTGAGATTGGCGATACCGCCAATATTCAGTACGGCAGCCGTTTCTTCCAGCTCGCCCAGCAGCTGCCGGTGCAACAGCGGGGCCAGTGGCGCACCCTGACCGCCGTTGGCGATATCGTCCTGCCGAAAGCCGGCCACTACCGGGATGCCGGTTTCCGCCGCCAGGGTGGGTGCGTGGCCCAGTTGCAGGGTCCAGGCCGGTTGGTCATCCCCGCCATGGGCCAGGGTTTGCCCATGAAAACCGATGGCGCTGACCTCGGCTGGTTTCAGGGACCAGTCGTTCAATTGCTGCAAAATGGCTTCGGCAAAGGCCAGCGCGGTCAAGCGGTCGAGCCGGGCCAGATGGGCAGGTGTCAGGGCTTCTGCACGCAGCGATTGTTGCCACTGCCATTGCAGGGCATCAGGCCAGGGCAGGGTGACGGAATCCTGCAGGCGGGGATAGTGTGCTTCCATGCGCACCCAGCCGATATCCAGCCCATCCAGGCTGGTACCGGACAGGGCTCCGATGTAATTCATGGCTGTCGTGCCACGGCAGTGGGATGGTCCAGGCTTTGCAATCGGGCCAGCAGGGGCGCGGCCTGCTGCATGAAATCCGCCAGTTCTGTTGCCGGCAGGGGCTCGGCCTGGGGAAAACGCACCTTGAGCGGGTTGCGGTGTACGCCGTTGATGCGGAATTCGTAATGCAGGTGCGGGGCCGTGGCCAGGCCGGTCATGCCCACATAGCCGATGGTCTGGCCCTGCCGTACCCGGCTGCCCTTGCGCAG
>JALWTZ010000280.1 GCA_026993285.1 Lysobacterales bacterium
GCATTCACGCGGGAGGCGCGCTCCAGCAGGCGGGAGTGCAGGTAGAACACATCACCCGGATAGGCTTCACGCCCCGGCGGACGACGCAGCAGCAGGGAAACCTGACGATAGGCCCAGGCCTGCTTGGTGAGGTCGTCATAGATGATCAGCGCATCTTCACCCCGGTCGCGGAAATACTCACCCATGGTGCAACCGGCATAGGGGGCCAGATACTGCATGGCGGCGGAATCGGAGGCACCCGCCGCCACGATGATGGTGTGATCCAGGGCACCGTGCTCTTCCAGCTTCTTCACCACATTGACGATGGAGGACTGCTTCTGCCCCACCGCCACATAGATACAGGTCACGCCCGTACCCTTCTGGTTGATGATGGCATCGATGGCCACGGCGGTCTTGCCGGTCTGGCGGTCACCGATGATCAGCTCCCGCTGACCGCGGCCGATGGGCACCATGGCGTCAATGGATTTCAGACCGGTCTGCACCGGCTGGTCCACGGACTGGCGCTCGATCACGCCGGGGGCGATCTTTTCGATGCGGTCGGTCAGCTGGGTTTCAATGGGGCCATTGCCGTCGATGGGGTTGCCGAGGGCATCCACCACACGGCCTTTCAGCTCGGGGCCCACGGGCACTTCCAGAATACGACCGGTGCAGCGTACGGTATCGCCTTCGGAGATGTGCTCGTACTCACCCATGATCACCGCACCCACGGAGTCACGCTCCAGGTTCAGTGCCAGGCCGTAGGTATTGCCCGGAAATTCGATCATCTCGCCCTGCATGACCTCTTCCAGGCCATGAATCCGGGCAATGCCGTCGGAAATACTGACAACGGTACCTTCGTTGCGGGCTTCCGAAACGACCTTGAACTTCTCGATACGCTGCTTGATCAGTTCGCTGATTTCAGATGGATTCAGTTGCGTCTGCATGGGATTATCCCTTCGCTTACAGGCCTGTCTTCACAGTGCCTAATGAATTACTCGGTTAGAACGGCTGCCAGTCGGCTCAGCTTGCCCCGCAGGGAACCATCGATGAGATAGTCGCCCGCGTGCAGCACGGCACCACCCAGAACTTCCGGGTCTACATGGCATTCCAGTTCGATTGACTTTTCGAAACGCTTTTCCAGCACCTTGGCCAGCCGGTCTCGCTGTTCGTCGTTCAACGGCACGGCCGTGATCACACGAACCTCCAGCTTGCCCTCTTCCTCGGCACGGAACTGTTCGAACAGGCTGCGGATTTCCTCGATCAGGGGAATGCGGCCATTTTCGGCCACCAGGCGAAGAAAATTACCGAAATCCTCGGAAAACTCTCCACCCCCCACGGACAGGAACAGGTCGGCCCAGTCCGAAGGCTTCATGGCCGGATGACCATAGGCCTGCCGTACCACGGCATCACTGCCGATGGCCGCAGCCAGTGACAGCATGTCAGACCAGTATTGCAGTTCGCCCTTCTCGCGGGCATGGTCAAACGCCGCCTTGGCGTAGGGTCTTGCCAGTGTGGAATATCCCGCCATGATCAGATCTCAGCAGCCAGTGCGTCCAGAAGATCCTTGTGCGCGGCAGCGTCAATTTCACGCTGCAGCAGCTTCTCCGCGCCTTCGACGGCGAGAGAAGCCACTTGCTTGCGCAGATCTTCCTTGGCGCGGTTTACTTCCAGTTCGATCTCAGCCAGGGCCGCGGCCATCTGACGCTCCCGCTCCTGCACCGCTTCTTCCTTGGCGTGGTCCAGAATCTGGTTGGCGCGCTGGTTGGCCTGCTCAACGATCTCGGAAGCCTGATCCCGGGCTTCGCGGATCACTTCAGCAGCCTTTTGCTGAGCCAGCTCGAGGTCTTTCTGTGCACGATCCGAGGCAGCCAATCCTTCCGCAATCTTCGCACGACGCTCTTCCAGGGCCTTGGAAATGGGCGGCCAGACAAACTTCATGTTGAACCACACGAAGATGAGGAAGGTCACGATCTGTGCGATCAGGGTTGCATTGATATTCACTTGGAAAGCCTCCAGATCAGAAAGTAGCCGGGCTTATCAGCCGCCGGAAACAACGCTCAGCAGCGGATTGGCGAACATCATCAGCAGGCCCATGGCCACACCGATAATACTCACGGCATCCAGCAGACCGGCGATGATGAACATGCGGGTTTGCAGCATGGGCGCAACTTCAGGCTGACGGGCAGCACCTTCCAGGAACTTGCCGCCCAGCAGACCAAAACCAATGGCCGTACCCAGTGCAGCAAGACCAAAGATCAGGCCGATGGTCAGTGCGGTGTTTGCTTGAATTTGAGCGATGAGCTCCATGGTTTCCTCCTAACTTCAGGTCAGAGTGAGTAAAAAGATCAGTGTTCTTCGTAAGCCAGACTGATGTAGACGATGGTCAGCGTCATGAAGATGAACGCCTGCAACGGCACCACCAGCAAGTGGAAAATGGCCCACAGCGTACCCGGCATGAACTGCACCCACACGGGCAACAGCGCCACCAGAATGAAGATCAGCTCGCCGGCATACAGGTTGCCAAACAGCCGCAGAGACAGGGACATGGGCTTGGCCAGGGTCTCGACGATGTTCAGCAGCAGGTTGGCCGGCAACAGATAGGGGCCGAAGGGGTGAAACAGCAGCTCCTTGATATAGCCGCCCACGCCCTTGCCCTTGATGGAATAGATAATGATCAGCGCCAGCACCGACAATGACAGGCCGAAGGTAGCGTTCAGGTCGGCCGAGGGCACCACGCGCATGTAGTGCAGGTGGAAGACTTCCTTGCCGATCTGGGGAAAGAGATCCACCGGAATCAGGTCCATGAAGTTCCACAGCAGCACCCAGACGAATACCGTCAGCGCCAGCGGGGCCACAAAGCCCTTGGGACCGTGGAAGGATTCGCTCACTGCGTTGTCCACAAACTCCACCAGCACCTCGACGAAGTTCTGCAACTTGCCCGGCACGCCGGTGGTGACCTTGCGCGCGGCGGCATAGAGCACGACGCACATCAGCACACCCAGCGTGGTGGCGAAAAACAGGGTATCCACATTCAGCGCCCAGAAGCCTTCACCCACGGTCAGATGGGTCAAGTGGTGGGTCACATACTCGGCAGAGGTGGGGCCACCCTCACCACCGCCACTGGCCAACAGATTCAACAATGCGTTCATCAATACCTGTCCGTTTCGTCGTTTACCTGAAACGCAGCATGGCCAACCAGAATACCGGTATGGTTGCTGCGTAACCCACGATCACTTGCAAAAACCGCGATGGCCACAGGGCTGCCACCAGCCCGAACAACACCACCGCCAACATGAATTTTCTCGCCTCGCCCTTGTACAGCGCATTCAGCACCGCACGCGGGTTATCACTTGCATTTTGACCCAACAGGCGATACCCGGCCTGAAAGGTCAATGCTGCGCCGATCATGCCACCCGCAAGCACGGCCAAAGCCGCTTGCTGATCCTGCCAGAGCCAGACCATCGACGCCGGAAGGAGGGTGATCAGGACTTGCCAGCGTATCAGCCAGAACAGCAAACGGTTCAAGCGATAGCCCCCTTGGCAAACCGGCGCGCACTATACCAGCAGTGCTTCCGGCTCTCAAGCCGTGCGCCAAGCTGGTGCAGAATAAACCATGGCTGCACGAAAAACATCCTCTACTTTTGGGATGGCTAAATTAAGCCTCATTGACCACAACGATACCCAAGCCATTGAAATTAAAGCGCTAGGGCAGATCATTCAGGGGTATGCCGAGCTTTTCCAGTATGCCTTCGAGTTCGTCCAGGCTATGAAAATCCACCACCATGCGCCCCTTGCCGCGTGCATTGTGCTGCAGGGCCACCCGGGTGCCCAGATGCTCTCCCAAACGGTTTTCCAGCCGTTCCACATCCCGGTCACGGGGGCGGTCCTTGGCAGGGCCTTCTGGTTTTTTGCCCCAGCCGCGTACCAGTTGTTCGGTCTGGCGTACATTGAGGCCTCTGCGCACCACTTCCCGGGCGGCCTGGGGCTGGTCGGTTTTTTCCAGCGCCAGCAGCGCGCGGGCATGGCCCATGTCCAGCTCGCCCTTTTCCAGCAGCGCCTTGACCGCCGGTTCCAGCTCGCGCAGGCGCAGCAGGTTGGTCACCGCCGTTCGCGAGCGGCCCACGGCTTCGGCCACTTGCTGATGGGTCATGCCGCACTCGTCCAGCAACCGGCCCAGGGCTTCGGCTTCCTCCAGCGGGTTGAGATCTTCCCGCTGGATGTTTTCGATCAGGGCCATGGCCATGACCACTTCGTCCGAAGCCTCGTGGAGAACCACCGGCACTTCCCGCCAGCCCAGCATCTGGGCGGCCCGCCAGCGCCGCTCGCCGGCGATGATTTCGAAGCGGTCCTTGCCCAGCGCCCGCGCACTGATGGGCTGGATCATGCCCTGGGCCTTGAGGGAGTCGGCCAGCTCCTGCAGGCCGGCGGCATCGAAATGCTGGCGCGGCTGAAAGCGGCAGGGTTGCAGCCATTCGATGGGTAACTGGCGCAATGCCTGGCTGTCATGGCTGCTCTGTTCCACCTGTTTCTGGGTGCCCAGCAGGGAATCCAGCCCCCGGCCCAGCCCGCGTTTTTTCTTGCTCATGCACGCATCTCCCCTGTCTGTCGGCTGCGGCGCAGCACTTCTCCGGCCAGGCCCAGATAGGCCACCGCCCCGCGCGACCGGCGGTCGTAATGAATTACCGGCTCGCCATACGAAGGCGCCTCGGCCACGCGTACATTGCGCGGCACGATGGTGCGGTAGAC
>JALWTZ010000281.1 GCA_026993285.1 Lysobacterales bacterium
TTGCTCATTGTACGGCCTCCAGTTGCACACCGTTGGCTTCCAGGTTCAAGCCGCTGCTTTGGGGTACGCCGCGTGGCAGGCATACCACACCCTGCGCCATGCCTTCGTCCAGACACAAGCGCAGTTCTCCACCCGGCAATTTGACGAACTGCGTGTTGCCCAGCGAAAGCACATCGGCCGTTTCGGGATGCATGCGCACCTGTGCGGCCTCAGCGGCCAGTCGGGTTTCCTGCAGCGGGCCGGAACGGCGTACCGTGGCATCGGTGTGGTAGATGGGGGTACGCGCCAGCCACTGCACGCCCTCGCCAGCCTCCGGCATGGCGGCATCCGTTTCATCAACGGCTGCCTGGCTGCCGGCGGCCTGTTCAAAGAGGGCGCGGGCCGCGGCCCGGTCATTGAAATCGAAGCCGGCCAGTTCCAGCGTGCCTCCCAAGGCCCGCAGTACCCGCCAGCCGGCCTGGGCCTGCCCCGGTGGTGCCGTGGCGGCTTCAGTTTCCGCCTGCAGGCCATCCACATTCACATACAGTCCGCCCTGTTCGCTGGCATGGGCCAGGGGCAGCACCACTTCCGCGTGGGCTTCCAGCCAGGGGCTGAGATAACTGGCCAGGGCCAGCAGGCCGGCCCCGGCCTCCAGCTGGGCCTTCAGCTTGCCAGCCAGCAGCAGATCCTGCTCGGGTTCCACCTGATAGAGCATCCAGCCGCCCTGCGTATTTTCCAGCAGGGCAGGAAGGTTGGCCAGCACACCCCCACGGGCCAGGCTGGCACCATGGGCATTGCCACCGGCAGACAGCAGATTCAGACGAATGCGCCCGGCATCAGCCAGTCGGCGCAACTGGCGAATCATCCAGCCACTATGCGGGTGGTTGTACACGCCCTCGCCGGCGATCACCAGCGGCTTTTCTTCCGCGGTCAACAGGGCTTTCAGTGCTGCGTCCAGCTCCAGATCGGCACCTGTGACCGGCTCGCCCAGTGCCTCTGAACAGGCGGCCACGGCGGCGGGCAGATCCGCCACGGTTTGAACCTGGGCATCATAATTCAGGGCATGCGCGCATACATCCAGCAGCCCGATCCGTGCACCCTGGCGGGCCGCCTTGCGGATGCGGTGGTTCAGCAGGGGCATCTCCGCACGCGGGTTGCAACCCAGCAGCAGAATGTTGCACTGCTTTTCCACCTGCTCCACCGGCACATCGAACAGGCGGGGCGGCTGCCGGTCGCTGGCATCCTGGATATCGAGGCGGAAATCCTCCTGCCCGCCCAGTGCCTGCACCAGACGATGGAACAACGCGTGTTCTTCACAACTGGCCGAAGGATGAATGGCACCGGCCAGACGGTTTTCGTGATCCTTGAGCCAGGCAGCGGCCTGCTGCAGCCCTTCTTCCCAGCTCACCGGTTCCAGTTTGCCGTTCTTGCGGATCATCGGCCGGGTCAACCGGTCCTCGGCTTGCAGGCCAAAATGACTGTAGCGATCCCGGTCGGCCAGCCAGTTTTCGTTTACGGCTTCCTCATGGCGGGGCACTGCACGCTTGATGCGCCCGTTTTTCACATGGTAGTAGAGCCGCGACTGCAGGCCGTCGTGCAGGCCCACGCTTTCACGGGCACGCATCTCCCAGGCCCGGGCACTGTACTGGAAGGGTTTGTTGGTCAACGCGCCCACCGGGCAGATATCGATGATGTTGCCGGAAAGCTCGCTGTCGATGGAACGCTGGATGAAGGTACCAATTTCCGTACGGTCCCCCCGGCCGATGCCACCCATTTCATGGGTGCCGGCGATCTCGTCGAGAAAACGCACACAACGGGTACAGTGAATGCAGCGGGTCATGATGGTGGCCACCAGCGGTCCCACATCCCGGTCGGGCACCGCCCGCTTGTTGTCGGCGTAGCGGGAATCGGAGCGGCCATAGCCCATGGAGACATCCTGCAGCTCGCATTCGCCACCCTGATCACAAATGGGGCAGTCCAGCGGGTGGTTGATGAGCAAAAACTCCATCACATTCTGTTGCGCGCGCCGGGCCAGGGGTGAACGGGTGCGTACCACCATGCCGTCATTGACCGGCGTGGCACAAGCCGGCAGGGGCTTGGGCGCCTTTTCCACCTCGACCAGGCACATGCGGCAGTTGGCCGCCACGCTGAGTTTTTCGTGGTAACAGAAACGGGGAATGGCAATGCCGTTGGCATCCGCCACTTCAATCAGCATCTGCCCCTTGCGGGCTGGGTAGCTGACACCATCGATCTCGATGGTGATGCCGTTGTCCGGTTGTTCGCTGGCGCTCATGCCGCTACTCCGCTCTTGCCATCATCCACCATGGAACGGCCATGCTGGATGTAGTATTCGAATTCGTGCCGGAAATGACGCAACATGCCCTGTACCGGCCAGGCCGCCGCCTCGCCGAAGGCGCAGATGGTGTGGCCCTCGATCTGGCCGGCCGCCTTTTCCAGCATTTCCAGGTCTTCCATGCGCCCCTGGCCCGCAACAATACGCTGCAACATGCGGTGCAGCCAGCCGGTGCCTTCCCGGCAGGGCGTGCACTGGCCACAGGATTCCATGTGGTAGAAGCGGGACAACCGGGTCAGCGCCCGCACCATGCAGGTCGTCTCGTCCATGACGATGACCGCGCCGGAACCCAGGCCGGAACCGGCATTTTTCAGGCTGTCATAATCCATGTTCAGCTCCATCATGATGGCAGCGGGCAACACGGGCATGGAGGAACCGCCGGGAATCACCGCCTTGAGCTGCCGCCCCTTCCATACGCCACCGGCCATGGCCAGCAGATCCTTGAAGGGCGTGCCCAGGGGAATCTCGAAATTGCCCGGCTTCTCCACATGACCGGAGACAGAAAAGATTTTCTCGCCACCGGCATTGGGCTGGCCCAGTTCCAGAAACCATTGCGCGCCCTTGCGCAGAATGGCCGGTACCGAAGCCAGGGACTCGGTGTTGTTGATGGTGGTGGGCTTGCCATAGAGTCCGAAATTGGCTGGAAACGGCGGCTTGAAGCGCGGCTGGCCTTTCTTGCCTTCCAGCGACTCCAGCAGGGCGGTTTCCTCGCCGCAGATGTAGGCACCGGCACCCAGGCTGCCATAAAGGTCCACATCAATGCCGGTGCCGCGGATATTCTTGCCCAAAAGCCCCGCCTCGTAGGCTTCCTTCAACGCCTGCTCGAAGCGCTCGAAGGGCTCGTGGTGAAACTCGCCGCGCATGTAGTTGTACCCCACGGTGGCGCCCATGGCATAGCAGGCGATGGCCATGCCTTCCACCAGCGCGTGCGGATTGAAGCGCAGGATATCCCGGTCCTTGCAGGTGCCGGGCTCGGACTCGTCCGAGTTGCACACCAGGTATTTCTGCACGCCGGTGTCTTTCGGCATGAAACTCCACTTCAGGCCGGTGGGGAAACCGGCACCCCCCCGACCCCGCAGGCCGGAAGCCTTGACGGTTTCGATGATTTCTTCCGGAGGCGTCTTCTCGGCCAATATCCTTTCCCAGGCCTCGTAACCACCAATGGAACGGTAGGCCTCCATGGACCAGGGCTGTTCCAGATGCAGGGTGGTATAGCAGATCTGATTGGCCATGGCTTACTCCAGTCCGTCCAGTATCTCATCCACCTTCTCGGGGGTGAGATGCTCGTGATAATGACCGTCCACCACCATCATGGGCGCACCGCAACAGGCGGCCAGGCATTCCTCTTCCATCACCAGGGTGATGCGCCCGTCCTCGGTGGTCTCACCCCGGCGTATGCCCAGTTTTTTCTCCACATGGGCCAGGATTGCATCCGCGCCACGCAACATGCAGGAGATGTTGTTGCAGATGGACACCTTGTGCCGACCGGTGGGGCGGGTATCCAGCATGGAATAGAAGTTGGCCACCTCGTAGACCCACACCTTGGGCAGGCCCAGATAATCAGCCACCGCGTCCATCAGTTCGGTACTGAGCCAGCCACCATTCTGCTGCTGGGCGGCCGTCAATGCGGCAATGACCGCCGAGCGCTTTTGTTCCGGCGGATATTTCTGCAGCCATTGATCAATGGCAGCCTGGGTTTCGGGCTTGAGCAGGCCCGTTGCGGCTTGATCTGTCATCAGCGGTCAATTTCCCCGAATACAATGTCCTGAGTACCAATGATGGCCACCACATCGGCCAGCATGTGGCCCTTGGCCATTTCGTTCATGGAAGCCAGGTGGGCAAAACCCGGCGCGCGCAGCTTGAGGCGGAAAGGCTTGTTGGCACCGTCGGAAACCAGATACACCCCAAACTCGCCCTTGGGGGCTTCCACAGCGCTGTAGACCTCGCCTTCCGGCAGCACATAGCCTTCGGTAAACAGCTTGAAGTGGTGAATAAGCTCTTCCATGCCTTCCTTCATCTTCTCCCGCTTCGGTGGCGCCACCTTGTGATCGTCCACCATCACCGGACCGGGATTGGCCTTCAGCCACTGCACGCACTGGCGAATGATGCGCGCCGACTGACGCATTTCTTCCACCCGCACCAGGTAGCGGTCATAGCAGTCGCCATTGGCTCCCACAGGGATATCGAACTCCACCTGGTCGTAGGCGGCATAGGGCTGCTTCTTGCGCAGGTCCCAGGCAATGCCGGAGCCGCGCAGCATGGGGCCGGTGAAGCCCAGCTGCAGGGCACGTTCCGGGCTGACCACACCGATGCCCACCGTGCGCTGCTTCCAGATGCG
>JALWTZ010000282.1 GCA_026993285.1 Lysobacterales bacterium
CACGCCAGGCACTTTCCAGCCAGATCGTCAGCAACAGCGATGCCTTGAACAGCTAGCCTGCTCCCGCCTGCAGGGCCTGCCAATACTGCCAGGCGGCTTCCAGTTCGCCTTCATGGAAAACAGGAATGCCCTGCTGACGAAACAGGGCGGCGGTCACGCCTTCCCCATCATGCAGATGGCCAGAAAATGTACCGTCATAAACCTGTGCCGAACCACAGGACGGGCTTTTTTCCTTCATCACTGCCAGCACCGCACCCGCCCGCCGGAACGCGGTCAATGCCTCGCAAGCACCCGCCATGAAGGCCGTGCCCACATCCCTGCCGGTTTGCGTCTGCACGCGAGCCTGGCCAGCCCAGACATCCTGCCCATTTCCTCGCACGATTTCCGCTGCCGGTCGAGGTACCGGCAACCCGCCGGCACACTCCGGACAAAAGGGCAGCAAAAGCCCGCGGGCCTGCCAATAGGAAAGTGCCGGATGTTCGACTGCACAACCTCTCCCATCCCAGCGAACCCGCTCACCAAGCAGACAGGCACTGATCCAGATTTTCATCCCTCACCCGTGGGTTTTATGCAGTAGAATGTCGAGATAATACCAACACAGGAGATGCACCATGGAAGAACAAGTACCCGTCAAGTTGCTGGAGCTGCTTTCTCCCATCAATGAGTTGAGTACTGGCGCCCTGGAACAATTGCAGAAAAGCGCGCAACTGGTGGCGCTGGGCAGCGGCAGCCGACTGACCGAACCCGAAGAAAAGGATCATCTGGTTTATGTTGTCAAGGGCGATCTCTACCTGGCCTCCAGCTCCGGCGCCGTGGACAAGATCCAGGCCGCCTCTCCTCGGGCAAAGATGCCGGTTTTCTGTGACAACACCCTGGCCAAGGTAGCGGTATTCAAGGCACCGGGCATGTTGCTGAAGGTGGACAAGCAGTTGTACATGCAGCTGCTGAAACAGGAAAAGAACCAGGGTCTGGATGTGCAGGAGCGCGACAGCGGTGAAACGGAAACCACCATCTTTCAGCAAATCTATGCTGCCTATGAAAGTGGTGAACTGGAGTTGCCTGCCTTCCCTGAGGTGGCCATGAAAGTACGCCAGTTGCTGGATGACCCGGATACCGAACTCAATCAGCTGATCGAAGTGATCAACACCGACCCCAGTATTGCCGGGCAACTGCTCAAGGTCGCCAATTCCGCCCTGTACCGGGGTACCCGCGAGTTCGATACCGTGCGTGATGCCGTCGTCCGGTTGGGGATGAAAATCACCTCGCAGGTGGTCTCCGCCATTGCCCTGGGCCAGGCCTTCCAGAGCAACAGCCCAGCGGTGGAAACCCGCATGCGCCAGCTGTGGGAACACAGTGTGAAAATTGCCACCCTGTGCATGATTCTTGCGCGTACCCAGCCCCACCTCAAGCCGGAACGCGCACAGCTGGCCGGCCTGCTACATGATATTGGTGAAGTGCCCATTCTCAATTTTGCCGGCCAGTTCCGCCGTGAAGTCACCGAAGAAGAACTGGCCGAGGCCATCAAGGGCCTGCGTGAAATGGTGGGTGTGCTGGTGGTCAATAGCTGGGAAATGGGCACGGACATGGCCACGGTAGTGGCCGAAGCGGAAAAATGGACCCGTGACAGCGGCCAGGAAAACGCTGATTACTGCGACCTGGTGGTGATGGCCCAGATACTGGACGGCTGTGCCGGCGTGGCCATGGATGAACTGGACCACCTGCCCAGTGCGCGTAAACTGGATCTGGACAGTGTGGAAAAGGTCGAAGCCCTGATGGATGAAAATGCCGACCTGATTGATGAGCTGACCCAGACCCTGCTGTAAATGAACTCACCACAAAAAAGCCCGCCTTCTCCGGCGGGCTTTTTTGTGAGTCAGAACCAGCCGCTTACAGCTGCTTGACTTCCTGCACCAGCTGGTTGGCCACTTCCTGTGCGTCGCCAAAGAGCATGCGGGTGTTGTCCTTGAAGAACAGAGTATTCTCGATACCGGCAAAACCGGTGCCACGACCCCGCTTGATGACAATGACATTCTTCGCCTGGTCTGCCTCCAGAATGGGCATGCCGTAGATGGGGCTGGACGGGTCTTCCTTGGCCTGCGGGTTGACCACATCATTGGCCCCGATCACCAGCACCACATCGGTATTGGGAAACTCGGGGTTGATGTCTTCCAGATCCTCGATCAGGTCATAGGGCACCCCGGCTTCCGCCAGCAGCACATTCATGTGGCCGGGCATGCGGCCGGCCACCGGGTGGATGGCAAACTTTACTTTCACGCCACGGTCCAGCAACTGCTGGGTCAGCTCCATGATCTTGTGCTGGGCCTGGGCCACCGCCATGCCATAACCGGGCACGATCACCACCCGTTCGGCGTAGGCCATCATCACCGCCGCGTCGGTGGCCGTGGTTTCCTTCATCGAGCCTTCCACGCTGCTGCCCCCGCCTCCGGCTGCACCAAAGTTGCTGAACAGCACGTTGGTCAGCGAACGGTTCATGGCCTTGGCCATCAGCTGGGTGAGCAGCATGCCCGCCGCGCCCACCAGCATACCGGCGATGATCATGGATTCGTTTTGCAGCACATAGCCTTCAAAGGAAACCGCCAGGCCGGTGAAGGCGTTGTACAGGGAAATCACCACCGGCATGTCCGCGCCACCGATGGGCAGGGTCATGGCAATACCGAAGATCAGCGCCAGTACGAAAAACAGCACGATCTGGGTCAGATTCAGTTCGAAGACCTGCATCACACCCAGCACCACGGCAGCGGCAAAGATCAGCCCGTTGACCAGCTTCTGGCCGGAGAAGATGAACTGCCCCTTCATCAGTCCCTGCAGCTTGGCAAAGGCGATGATGCTGCCGCTGAAGGAAATGGTGCCAATCAGGGAGCCCAGCACGGCCAGGGTGGCCGTGGTGCTGTTCCACGCATGGCCGGTATCCCCACCGGCAGCCACGGTGAGCAGGGCCACCATGCCAATGGCCGCGGCGGAACCACCCCCCATGCCGTTGTAGAGGGCGACCATTTGCGGCATGTCGGTCATGGCCACTTTCTTGCCCGACACCCAGGCCAGTACCGTGCCCAGGGCCATGGCCAGGATAATCAGCCCCAGGTTGTGCATGTCGGGCAGGAAGAAGGAGGCGATCACCGCCAGCAACATGCCGAAACCGGCCCAGACAATGCCGCTGCGGGCGGTCTTGGGCGAGGACATGCGCTGCAGGCCGATGATGAACAGGGCCGCAGCCAGCAGATAACTGCTCTTGATGAGTATTTCCAGCATCAGCCTTCACCCTCCTCTTTCTTGGAGGTCTTGAACATCTCCAGCATGCGTTCGGTCACCACATAGCCACCGGCGGCATTGCCAGCGCCCAGGGCCACGCCCAGAAAGCCGATCACCTTCTCCAGGGTGGTATCGGCATGACCCAGCGCCACCATGGCCCCCACCACCACGATGCCGTGAATGAAGTTGGAACCGGACATCAGCGGCGTGTGCAGAATCACCGGCACGCGGCCAATGATCACATGGCCGGTGAAGGCGGCCAGCATGAAGATATACAGGGCTACGAAACCGTCGATCATGATGCTTCTCCTTCAATCAGGGGCAGAACGCGCTCGTGTACCACTTCGCCGTCTTTGGTCATCAGGCTGCCGGCCACGATTTCATCGTCGTAATCGATTTCCAGCTCGCCTTCCTTGATCCAGGGCGAGAGGAAGTTGTAGAGATTGCGGGCATACATTTCACTGGCGTGAATGGGCATCTGGCTGGGCAGGTTTTCCGGCCCCACAATGGTCACGCCATTGTGGTTGACCACTTCACCGGCCTGGCTGAACTCTACATTGCCACCGCTTTCGGCCGCCATGTCCACGATGACCGCACCGGCCTTCATGCCTTCCACCATGGCGCCGGTGATGATGCGCGGCGCCTGCCGGCCGGGAATGGCCGCCGTGGTAATCAACAGATCCATGCCGGTCAAATGTTCGGCCAGGTTGGCCTGCTGCTGGGCCTTTTCCTCTTCGGTCAGCTCGCGGGCATAGCCCCCCTCGCCCACCGCTTCCACGCCCAGGTCGAGAAAACGCGCGCCCAGGGATTCCACCTGCTCGCGGGTCTCCGGGCGTACATCGTAGCCTGTGACGATGGCACCCAGCCGCCGCAGGGTGGCGATGGCCTGCAGGCCGGCCACGCCAGCGCCGATGACCAGCGTCTTGGCCGGGCGGATGGTGCCGGCGGCGGTGGTCAGCATGGGCAGGAACTGCCCCAGGGTATTGGCACCGATCAGCGCGGCCTTGTAGCCGGCCACAGCGGCCTGCGAGGAGAGCGCGTCCATGGACTGGGCACGGGTGATCCGTGGCACCAGCTCCATGCCAAAACTGGTCATGCCCCCATCCCGCAGGGCCTTGGCTTCCTCCAGGTGGGCATGGGCGTTCATGAAACCGATGAACACGGCACCCTTTTTCGCCGCCTGAATTTCTTCCAGCGTGGGCGGCTGTACCTTGAGAATGATATCGGCCTCCGCCAACATGGCCCTGGCATCATCCATCAGCTCTACGGATTCATATTGTTCATCGGGAATCAGTGCGGCGGCACCGGCACCTTTCTGAATCAGCACCCGGGCACCCAGATCAGCGAATTTCTTCGCCACATCCGGTATCAGCGCCACACGCCTTTCGTTGG
>JALWTZ010000283.1 GCA_026993285.1 Lysobacterales bacterium
CTGCCCCTGGAACAGCAACGCGACGAGATTCTGCGCAAGCGCCGCCATGGCATGGGCTTCCTCGGCCTGGGCTCCACCGCCACCATGCTGCGGATGAAATACGGCAGCCCGGAGTCGGTGGCCTTCACCGAACAGGTGGCGCGGGAAATGGCCCTGGCCGGCTGGGAAACCGGCGTGGCCCTGGCCGAGGAAAAGGGCCCGGCCCCCATCATGGAGGAATCCTTCGAAATTACCCCGGCCATGCTGCGCCAGCGGCCGGAACTGGCCCGGGACGGCTACCAGGCCGGTGATACCGTGCCCGGCAAGGTGCTGCTGGCCCGTTACAGCCGCTACATGCAGCAAGTGGCGGAAGTGGCTCCGGAACTGGTGGAGGCCATCGCCGAGAAGGGCGCGCGCTTCACCCACCACAGCTCCATCGCCCCCACCGGCACCATTTCCCTGTCACTGGCCAACAATGCCAGCAACGGCATCGAGCCCAGCTTCGCGCACCACTACAGCCGCAATGTGATTCGCGAGGGCAAGAAAACCAAGGAAAAGGTGGATGTCTACTCCTTCGAACTGCTGGCCTACCGGCAACTGGTCAACCCGGAAGCCATGCCCTACGCCGAAGACCCGGCCCAGGCCCTGCCGGACTATTTCATCACCGCCGACGACATCAGCCCCAAGGAGCATGTGGACATTCAGGCCGCGGCGCAGAAATGGATCGATTCCTCCATTTCCAAGACCGCCAACGTACCCACCGACTACCCCTTCGAGGACTTCAAGGACATCTACCTCTACGCCCACGATCAGGGGCTGAAGGGCTGCACCACCTTCCGCTTCAACCCCGAGGCCTTCCAGGGCGTGCTGGTGAAGGATTCCGACCTGGAAAACACCACCTACCGCTTCACCCTGGAAGATGGCACCATCATCGAGGCCAAGGGCAACGAGGAGATCGAATACGACGGCGAGACCCACACCGCCGCCAACCTGTTTGACGCGCTGAAAGAAGGCTATTACGGAAAATTCTGAACCCGAGCGGACATTCAGCCAGGAGAGCATCATGAAAAAGATCGAAAAGAAAATCATCGGCTACGAAGTGGCCCGGGACGAACCCGACCCCGCCGCCCCGCCCGCGCCGGTGGCGGATGACAACATCATCGAAATGCACGAGAAACTGGTGCGCCCGGAAGCGCTGGAGGGCTCCACCTACAAGATTTCCACCCCCATGTGCGACCACGCGCTCTATGTAACCATCAACGACATCGTGCTCAACCCCGGCACCGAACACGAACAGCGCCGGCCCTTCGAGATCTTCATCAACTCCAAGGCCATGGAGCATTTCCAGTGGATCGTGGCCCTGACCCGCATCATGTCCGCCGTCTTCCGCAAGGGCGGCGACTGCACCTTCCTGGTGGAAGAACTCAAGGCCGTGTTCGACCCACGCGGCGGCTACTACAAGGCCGGTGGCGTGTTCATGCCCTCGCTGGTGGCGGAAATCGGCGCGGTGGTGGAAACCCACCTGCAGAAAATCGGCCTGCTGGCCAGCGAGGAGCTGAGCGAACACCAGCGGGCCATACTGGAAGAGAAGCGCCAGGCATTCGAGGCTCGGGAAGCGAGCCCGGGCGGGGAAGGCAAGGGGGACTTTCCCGCCGGCGCCACATTGTGCGGCAAGTGCAGCACCAAGGCGGTCATCGTCATGGACGGCTGCGAAACCTGCCTCAACTGTGGCCATTCCAAGTGCGGTTGAACCACAACAACACCATCCAACAGCAACCATAACAACCGCATGCACTTGTTCGGGGCCAAAGGGAGGCGGCCCCGAAGCCTCTCCCGACACACGCACCCGCTCTTGCTATAATTCCCGGCCACTTTCTGAACTGCAGAACACACCCATGGCCCAATACATCTACACCATGATCGGGGTAAGCAAGACCGTACCCCCCAACCGCAAGATCATCGAAGACATTTCCTTAAGCTTTTTCCCCGGCGCCAAGATCGGCGTACTTGGCCTGAACGGCGCGGGCAAGTCCACCGTGCTGCGCATCATGGCCGGGGTGGATACCGAATTCGAGGGTGAGGCCCGGCCCCAGCCCGGCATCCGCATCGGCTATTTGCCGCAGGAGCCGGAACTGAACCCGGAAAAGAATGTGCGCGGCAATGTGGAAGAAGGCCTGCAGGAAATCATCGACGCCCAGCAGGAGCTGGAAAAGGTCTACGCCGCCTATGCCGAGCCGGACGCGGATTTCGACGCCCTGGCCAAGCGGCAGGCGGAGCTGGAAAACATCCTGCACGCCGCCGACGGCCACAACCTGGAGCGGCAGCTGGAAATCGCCGCCGACGCCCTGCGCCTGCCGCCCTGGGAGGCCGATGTCACCACCCTGTCCGGCGGGGAAAAGCGCCGCGTGGCCCTGTGCAAGCTGCTGCTGTCCAAGCCCGACATGCTGCTGCTGGACGAACCCACCAACCACCTGGATGCCGAATCCGTGGCCTGGCTGGAACGCTATCTGCAGGAATTTCCCGGCACGGTGGTGGCCGTCACCCACGACCGCTACTTCCTGGACAACTCCGCCCAGTGGATTCTGGAACAGGACCGGGGCCGCGGCATTCCCTGGGAAGGCAACTATTCCAGCTGGCTGGAGCAGAAGGAAAACCGCCTGCAACAGGAAGCCCGGGAACAGGAAGCCCACCGCAAGGCCATGCAGGCCGAACTGGAATGGGTGCGCAGCAACGCCAAGGGCCGCCAGGCCAAGAGCAAGGCCCGCCTGCAGCGCTTCGAGGAACTGGCCAGCCGCGAGTTCCAGCAGCGCAACGAAACCAGCGAAATCTATATTCCACCCGGCGAACGGCTGGGTGATCTGGTCATCGAGGCCGAACACCTGCGAAAGGCCTTTGGCGACCGCCTGCTCATCGACGACCTGAGCTTCAAGGTGCCGCCCGGTGCCATCGTCGGCATCATCGGCCCCAACGGCGCGGGCAAATCCACCCTGTTCAAGATGATCGCCGGGCAGGAACAGCCCGACGGCGGCAGCCTGCGCATCGGCCCCACGGTGCAACTGGCCTATGTGGACCAGAGCCGCGACAGCCTGGACGGCGAAAAAACCGTCTGGGAGGAAATCTCCGACGGGCTGGACTACATCACCGTGGGCAACTACCAGACCCCTTCCCGCGCCTACGTGGGCCGCTTCAACTTCAAGGGCAGCGACCAGCAGAAATTCGTCAAGCAGCTCTCCGGCGGCGAACGCAACCGGGTGCACCTGGCCAAGCTGCTCAAGTCCGGTGGCAATGTGCTCCTGCTGGACGAACCCACCAACGACCTGGACGTGGAAACCCTGCGCGCCCTGGAAGAGGCCCTGCTCAACTTCCCCGGCTGCGCCCTGGTCATCTCCCACGACCGCTGGTTCCTCGACCGCATCGCCACCCACATCCTCGCCTTCGAGGGGGATTCACACGTGGAATGGTTCGAGGGCAACTACAGCGAATACGAAGCCGACCGCAAGCGCCGCCTGGGTGACGACGCCCTCAACCCCCATCGCATCAAGTACAAGAAAATCCACTGACGGGAGGCCCGCATGTCCATCACCATCTACCACAACCCGCGCTGTTCCAAATCCCGGCAAACGCTGCAACTGCTGGAAGAAAAGGGCATCCAGCCGGAAATCATCCGCTACCTGGACCAGCCCCCCTCGGTGGAGACCCTGGAGAACCTGCTGGCCAAACTGGGCATGGAAGACCCCCGCCAGCTGATGCGCAAGAAGGAAGCCGAATACAAGGCCCTGGGCCTGGATGACCCGGCACTGGAGCGGCAGGCGCTGCTGGAAGCCATGCACAAGCATCCGAAGCTGATCGAGCGGCCCATCGTGGTCCACGGTGACCGGGCCCGCATCGGCCGCCCGCCGGAAGCCGTGCTGGAAATCCTGTGACCACCCGCATCCTGCTGCTCTACTACAGCCGCAACGGCCATGTGGCGGAAATGGCCCGTACCATCGCCCGTGGCGTACACGAAGTCGACGGCTGCGAGGCGGTGGTGCGTACCGTGCCGCCGGTCTCGCCCGACACCGATGCCCGGCTGCCGGAAATCCCCGAACAGGGCCCGCCCTACTGCACGCTGGAAGACCTGGAACACTGCCACGGCCTCATCCTCGGCAGCCCCTCGCGCTTCGGCAACATGGCCGCGCCACTGAAACACTTTCTCGACACCAGCGGCAACCTGTGGTTCTCCGGCGCCCTTTCCGGCAAGCCCGCCGCCGTTTTCGTCTCCGCCGCCTCCATGCACGGCGGGCACGAATCCACCCAACTGTCCATGATGATTCCCCTGCTGCACCACGGCATGCTCATCGTCGGCGTACCACCACAAACCCCGGCCCTGCGCGAAACCCGCAGCGGCGGCACCCCCTACGGCCCCAGCCATGTGGATCAGGGCCAGCCGCAGCTGGACGAGCAGGAAAAGGCCATCTGCCTGGCCCTGGGCCGGCGAGTGGCTGAGCTGGCCCGACGATTGCATACTGTCGAGAGGTAAAAGCCCGGCTGAAATAACCGTCAATCATCCCGGCTCAAATGCGCCAGTTTTTCGGCGTGGGCTTCCCAGTGCTGGCCGTCGAAGGCTTCCACCGTGCAGGCCTGCCAGTCGAAGTTTTCCAGGCAACGGGCGTTGACGCTGTAGCCGTCGGGG
>JALWTZ010000284.1 GCA_026993285.1 Lysobacterales bacterium
CCATCGGCTTTCGCCAGCATGGCCTCGCGCTTGTCTTCCGGCAGATAGTTGATCAGGATCTGTTCCAGCACCTTGGGGTGGGTACCTTCCTGTATGCCCTCCACGGATTCCAGAATCAGCTTCTTGGTCAGCTTGTCCTCGTTCATGTGCAGCTTGAGCTTGTTGGCCAGCGGCGTGGCAAAGCCGTTGGCAATCACCGCGCCGTAGAGGGTGGTCAGCAGGGCCACGGCCATGGACGGGCCGATGGATTTGGGGTCATCCATGTTGCCCAGCATCAGCACCAGGCCGATGAGTGTGCCGATCATGCCCATGGCCGGCGCGGCTTCGGCAGCCGCCTCGAATACGGTAATGCCCTGTGCCTTGTGCTCAATGGACAGGTTGATGTCATTGGCTAGGGTGCGCTGTACGATGCCCGGTTCCTGCCCGTCGATGCACATGTCGATACCCTTTTTCAGAAAGGGGTGGGAGATTTCCTTCTCTTCCAGGGCAAGAATGCCTTCCTTGCGCACGATATTGGCCAGTTCCACGGCTTCCTCGATCAGGGCTTCCGGGTCGGCGGCCTTGTGCAGCAAGGCACTGAGACCCACCTTGATGGAACCGATGAACTGCCCCAGGCTGACCTGGGAAAGTACGGCTGTCGCGGTGCCGCCGAATACGATGATGACCGAAGGGATATCAATGAAAGGTGCGATGCCGCCGCCAACGATCATGGCACCGACAATTACCGCTGTGGTGCCCAGTAAACCCAGAAGCGTGGCCAGATCCATAGTGCTCGATACTCCTCCGCTATCAGTGTTAGCGTTTGATCATTGTACACACGGCAGGGTAACGGACCGTACCGGCTGTTCTTGACCCGCTATTGCACCGGGTGCATACAGCTTAGCCGTGCAGGATTACCGGGAGAATACCCCATAGCGGCTTGCTCGTGCCAGATTTGCCGGCAGTTGGTATCCATTGTGCAGAATTCAAGCTTCACGGGAAGCCCCGGTTGCAGGTTTCCGGGCTTGCCGGATGGGAGGCAGCGCAGGCAGCGGGCCGGCTCCTGTCTTGCCATAACGCAGTCTGAGCCAGTGATGAATCCAGCGGGCCAGGGCTTCTCCCTCCTCCAGGTGGGTTTTGGCCCATAAGGCCAGTGCTTCCGGACCTCGTTCGACCGGGGCGTTTGGCACGGTACGCAACAGTTTGCGTTGCAGTCTCCGCCATTGTCGCTGCAGGGGGTCATGCCGCTGCCAGCGATGATACAGCCACCCCAGGGGCAAGAGTACAAAAATGCCGAGAACCCACAGCGGCACCGCCCTGGGCCACTGACTCAAGCGATGCAGCAGCGAGCGTTGCAGTTCATGGTTGTATTGAAGAAACCAGCGGTTCCAGCGGTAGGCCAGCCAGTCGAGCTGTTGGCGCAGCCACAGGGCGGGTGAGGCCTGCAGGTTTTGTTGTGCCCGTTGCTGGTTGCGAATGTCGGCCTGCACGCGCTCGGGTGCCACCGCGGCAGTGGGGTCCACCCGCACCCAGCCCTGATCCTTGAGCCAGACTTCCGTCCAGGCGTGGGCATCGGATTTGCGCACCACGATGTATTGCCCCAGCGGGTTGTATTCACCACCCAGATAGCCGGTGACCACCCGGGCCGGAATGCCAGCGGCACGCATGGCAAAGGCCAGTGCCGAGGCGTAATGCTCGCAATAGCCGGTGCGGGTCCGGAACAGGAATTCATCCACCGGGTTGTCACTCAGGGGCGGTGGAGACAGGCTGTAGTAGAACGCCTGCTGGTGGAACATGTCGAGCATGGCTTGCAGAAAGGCCGCACTGTTGCCGGCCTTTTTCAGTTGTTCACGTGCCCAGATCCGGGTTTTGGGATTGCCGGAGGGGGGCAGTTGCAGGCCCCAGCGCAGTGCCACCGGATAGGCCGTGGGTTGCCGGTCGCTGAGTATGGAGACCAGATGATGCTCCCCGGCCGGTTGCCAGCGTTGCGGGCTGATCCATTGCCCATCCAGGGTGAATCGTGCGTGATAGTCGCTGTCGGCAGGCCGGTCCAGGCTGACCCGCCAGTTGCCGGCATGGGCTTCGTTGGTCAGGGTATAGCGCAGGGCGTTGTTTTCCGGAGATGTGGGCTGGACTTCCACCGGCAGCCAGGCACGCTTCCAGGCAATGCCGTCATAGCGCCACAGCACCATGGCGCGCCAGTACAGCCCCTCGGGCGGGGGCATGGCTGGTTGAAAATGGCTGGCACGGAAAACCGGTGTGTCATCCAGAAACAGTTCGCCCAGATCGCCGGGCCTCAGTTCTTCGGATAGCCCGGTCTTGCCCTTGGAGCTGTCCAGCGGCAAGCCCCACAAGGGCTGGGCCAGGCGGGGAAAGAGCAGAAACAGCGCGATGGCCAGTGGCAGCGCCCACATCAAGAGATTCCGCCAGGGGCGAACAAAGTGGTGCAGTTGCGGACGCAGTGCGGGCACGGTGCGCTCTGGCAGTGCCACCAGATACAACAACCAGATCACACCCATGGCCAGGGCGAGGGTGTACAGCCCCATCCGCCAGCCATCATCACGAAAGAGCAGACTGAGCAGCAGAAAGAGCAGGGCCACGATGGCCGCGTGGAAATCCCGTGCTGTACGAATTTCCAGAGTTTTCATCAACAGCATGACGCTGAGCAGGGTGCTGCCCCCCTGCAGGCCCAGGCTGCCGGCCTGTCGGCTGAAGACGGCCAGGGCAATGATCAGGGTGAGCGCGACCTTGCTCCAGGGGTTGGGTGCGGGCAGCCGTCCCAGCCGCCAGGCCAGTGCCCAGAGCCAAAGCAGCAGCAACAGCAGTGTGATCAGCGCTGACTGCCATTGCAGCTGGGGCAGTAGAATCAGCAGATCCAGCCCCAGCAGGGCCGTAAAGGCCGGATGGGCACGCCAGTGTGTGCCATGTTCACTCATGCCAGTGCCAACCATTCCATGCAGCGGGCCAGGTGTGCTTCACCCAGACCGGGTTCCATGCCCGGGCCGTGGTCCAGCTGCAGACTGTAGGGAATGCCCTGCCGCTCGGCTTCCAGTACCCAGGCGGTCAGCCGGGCGATCATCGCTTCGGTTTCCTGCAGGCCGGTATCCTGTGGCCGAAGCCGGATGGGGCCCTGCCGTTCGGTTTCCGGTTCCGCTGAGCGCGCCAGCCACTGCCCATGACGGGCCACGATTTTCCAGGCCACCCGGCTCAGGGGTTCACCAGCCTGCCAGCGGTGCAGTTCCGTGAGTTCTCCTTCAGGCCGTTGCAGGCCGCTGGCACGGTTCTCCAGCGGGTTGCCGGGCAGGGGAGGCGGGTTGGGTTCGGCTGCTGGCCAGATGAGCAAGGGGCGAGGATATTGCCACCAGGTCCATGCTTCGAACAGCCCGAGAGGATAGCGACTGGTCAGCTTCAATGGCGGTAGTTTCAGCCAGCCCCGATGCCGGGTGGGCAGTGTGAGCGTCAGGGAAGTGGCCTGCAGCTGGATGCTGGCATTGGCGGCTTCAACCGCAGGAAGAAAATGTGGATCCGGGGTTTGCCAGAACAGCTGGACATGCAGCCGCTCACCGGCGTGGGCTGGCAGGCTGTTCAACTGCAGCAGACGACAGGCCTTGAGGTGCTGGTTGGCCAGCACGGCACTGATCACAAACAGGGCGCCGAGAAAGAAAGTCAGGGCAATGGCCAGGTTGTTGTTGTAGTTGAGCGAACCCAGGAGCATGAACAACAGCGCCGTACCCAGGATGACACCGCCGCGAGTGGGCAAAATGAACAATTGCCGGCTTTCCGGCTGCCAGGGCAGGCCCTTGCCGGCCCTGCGCAGGGTCAGGCGCGCCATGCGCCCGATTCTGGTATCTGTAGCTGGATTCATGCGGTTGCAGGCAGCGCGCGGGCCATTTCTTCCAGATCCTGTTGTACATCCTGTTCCATGCTGGCGGCAATCAGGCGATGCCCGGCCACGGCGGGAAAAACCTGTTGCAGGTCTTCCGGAATCACGAAATCCCGTTCCTGCCACCAGGCCCTGGCCTGGGCGGCGCGTAACAGTTGCTGACCCGCGCGGGGAGAAAGCCCATGCACGAACCGGCCCGGTTCCCGGGTTTGCCGTAACAGCTGCTGAACTTGATCCAGCAGGGTATCGCTGACATGAATTTCGCGCGTTTGCCGCTGGATTTCCAACAGTTTTTCCGGGCTGCCCAGGGTTTGTACTTCGGGTTCCTGCTGTTTGCGTTCCAGCAGGGTGCGTTCGGCTTCCGGTGCCGGATAACCCAGCGAAATGCGCATCATGAAGCGGTCCATCTGCGATTCCGGCAGCGGGTAGGTACCCGCCATTTCCAGCGGGTTCTGGGTGGCGATCACCGAAAACGGTGGTTCCAGCCGGTGGGATTGTCCATCCACGGTCACCTGCAGTTCTTCCATGGCTTCCAGCAGGGCGCTCTGGGTCTTGGGTGGCGCGCGGTTGATTTCATCGGCCAGCAACACCTGGCTGAACACCGGGCCGGGATGAAAGCGAAAGGCTTGTGTAGTGGTGTCAAACACATTCATCCCGGTGATATCTGCCGGAAGCAGATCATTGGTGAACTGTACGCGCTTGAATGCCAGCCCGAAGACCTTCGCCAGTGTTTTGGCCAGGGTGGTCTTGCCCATGCCTGGAATATCCTCGATCAGCAAGT
>JALWTZ010000285.1 GCA_026993285.1 Lysobacterales bacterium
GAAGACCAGGATGCCGGTATCCGCATCGCCCTGCGCGCCATGGAAGAGCCGCTGCGCCAGATCGTCAGCAACGCCGGTGGCGAAGGCTCCGTGGTGCTGAACAAGGTGCGTGAAGGTGAAGGCAACTTCGGCTACAACGCGGCCACCGGTGAGTACGGCGACATGGTGGAAATGGGTATTCTCGACCCCACCAAGGTCACCCGTACCGCGCTGCAGAATGCCGCTTCCGTCTCCGGCCTGATGATCACCACCGAAGCCATGGTGGCCGAGCAGCCCAAGGAAGAAAGTGCAGCCCCCGCTCCGGGAATGGATGCCATGGGCGGCATGGGCGGCATGATGTAAGCCACTCCGGTTAATCCGGCCAAACAGACCCCGGCAGGCTTGCCCTTGCCGGGGTTTTTTTCTGCCCGCAAACCGGCCTTCCCCCGAAGTGTTATTGTGCAAAGCGTGGTGGTCGGCCATGATTTTGCGGTTTTCACCAAGCTTTGGCCCGGCCCATGCCCATCAGCAACCAACGACTGGAATTCCCTGAAAAAGATCAACCCCTGCGCGAGGATGTGCGCATGCTCGGCTCGCTGGTGGGAGAACTGGTGCGCGAGCAGGAAGGAGAGGAAATGCTGGAGCTGGTGGAGTCCGTGCGCCGGACCTCCATTGCCCGCCGGGTGGAAGAGCCCGGTGCCGATGAACAGCTCACCCGCCTGCTGTCCCACCGCTCCACCGACACCGCCGAGATTCTGGTGCGGGCCTTTTCGGTGTGGTTCCAGCTGGTCAACCTGGCCGAGCGGGTGCACCGTATCCGCCGCAAGCGGGATTATCTGCGCGAGCAGGACAAGGTGCAGGCCGGCAGCCTGGAAGACGCCCTGCAACTGCTGAAGGAACAGGGGCTCAGCCTGGAGGATGTGGAACGCTTCCTGCCCAGCCTGCGCATCGAGCCGGTATTCACCGCCCACCCCACCGAATCCACCCGCCGCACCATCCTGGAAAAGGAACAACGCATTGCCCGCCGTCTGGTGGATCGCCTCAACCAGGGCATGACCCCGGCGGAACTGCGCTCGGGCATGGAGCAGATTCGCGCCGAGGTCACCGCCCGCTGGCAAACCCGCGAACACTCCAATATCCGCCCCACGGTGGAAGTGGAAATGGAACATGTGCATTTCTACCTCACCGATGTCATCTACCACTACATTCCCCGCTTCTATGAAAACCTGTCCACGGCACTGGAGGCGGTCTATGGCGAGGAGGCGCGCGGGGTGCACATACCGGCCTTCCTGCGTTTCGCCAGCTGGGTGGGCGGCGACATGGACGGCAACCCCAACGTCACCGCCGACACCGTGCGCATGGCCCTGCGCAAGCAGCGCCAGGAAGTGCTGGAACTCTACCAGCGGGACATCCTCAGCCTTTCCTCCCGCCTGAGCCAGAGCACCCATCTGGTGGAAGTGGACAAATCGGTGCTGCTGCGCCTGGACGAATACCGCCAGCGCTTCCCCGACGCGGCCGCGCGCATTCCCAGCCGCTACGAGGACATGCCCTATCGCTGCCTGCTCAGGCTGATCCACGAGCGCCTGCGCCACACGCTGGAAGACAGCCCGGACGGCTACGAAAGCCTGGATGCCTTTCTCGACGACCTGGAGCGCATCCGCCTCAGCCTGCAGCACAACAAGGGCGAACATGCCGGCCTGTTCTACCTGCAGCGGGAAATCTGGCGCGTGCGCACTTTTGGCTTCCACCTGGCCACCCTGGACATTCGCCAGGACAGCATGGTGCACCGCAAGGTGCTGGCCCAGTGCCTGCAACAGCCCGACTGGCTGGAATTGCCGGCGGAGCAGCGCGAGGCACAGCTCAGCGCCGTGCTGGAAGGGGAGCCGCCGCGCTTCAGCTGTGACGACCATGAAGTGGAACGCATTGCCGACGTGATGAGCGCCATCCGCGACTGCCAGCAACGCTACGGGCCGGAGGCCATACGCACCTATATCATCAGCATGACCCAGGGCGCCGACGATGTGTTGTCCGTGTTGCTGCTCGCCCGCATGGGCCGGGTGCTGGACAGCCAGGGCGCGGTGAACCTGGACATCGCCCCCCTGCTGGAAACCGTGGAAGACCTGCAGGCCGGCCCGGTCATCCTGCGCGCCCTGTTCAACAACCCTGTCTACCGCCAGCACCTGCAGGCCCGTGGAATGCGCCAGATGGTGATGCTGGGCTACTCCGACAGCAACAAGGACGGTGGCATCGCCGCCTCGCGCTGGGCCTTGCAGCAGGCCCAGCAGGCTCTCTTGGAACTGGCCGGCGAGCATGGCGTGCAACTGGTGTTCTTCCATGGCCGTGGCGGCACCATCAGCCGGGGTGGCGGCAAGACCGAACAGGGCATACTCGCCGCGCCCCACGGCTCCGTGGCCGGCCAGCTGCGAGTGACCGAGCAGGGTGAGGTCATCAACCGCAAATACTCCCTGCGCGGCATCGCCCTGCGCAACTTCGAGCAGATGAGCGCGGCGGTGATCCAGGCCAGTCTGGAACGCCCCCCGGAAGACCCGCGTGAACCCCACTGGCAGACAGTGATGGAAACCATCGCCAGCGAGGCGCGCAAGGCCTACCGCGGGCTGGTCTATGAATCCGAAGGCTTTATCCAGTACTTCCGCCAGGCCACGCCCATCGATGTCATCGAACGCATGCGCATCGGCTCGCGCCCCGCCGCCCGCCGCAGCCAGCAGGGCATCGAAAATCTGCGTGCCATTCCCTGGGTGTTCGCCTGGGCACAGAGTCGCCACGGGCTGCCCGGCTGGTTCGGCGTGGGCACCGGCCTGGAAAAGGCCGCCGAACAATACGGCCTGGAAACCCTGCAGGAAATGCAGGCGGAATGGCGCTTTCTGCGCGCCTGGTTCGACGACATGGAAATGGTGCTGTGCAAATGCGACATGGGCATTTCCCGCCACTACGCCGAACTGGCGGAAAACGGCCTGCACTGGCATGACCGCATCCGTGCCGAATACGACCGCACCGAAAGGATGATTCTCGAGATCAACGGTAACGCCTCCCTGCTGGATGGCGACCCCGGCCTGCAGCAGGCCATCAAGCTGCGCAACCCCTATGTGGACCCCATCAGCCTGCTGCAAGTGGACCTGCTTCGCCGCTGGCGGGCCGACGGCTGCGAAAACCCGGACCTGTTCGAGGCCTTGCTGGCTACGGTCAACGGGATTGCGCAAGGCATCCAGAACACCGGCTAACGGTTTTGGGCGGCTTGTTTTCCGCAACTCTTCGTTGCAGTGTTCATCTTGCTCGGTCACGTACTGATATGTACGCTCCCTCGCAATCTGCCCCCTGCGCCTCGATTTGCGAAAAAACGCTCGCCCAAAACTTGTGCTGGTAGCTGGATGAGACGGGCGGCTTGTTTTGAGCGGCTTGTTTTCCGTATCTCTGCGTTGCACGGGCTGCCTCACTCGGTCACGTACTTTTTGTACGCTCCCTCATGATTCAGCCCGTGCGCCTTGATCTACGAAAAACCGCTCGCCCAAAATTTTGGGCGGCTTGTTTCGCGAATCTCGGCGTTACTGCCGCTTCACTCGCCGGTCAGCCTGTAACCAAGCTGCTGTGGCATTCCATCCCTGGCGCTACGCCCGGTCCGGCGTCCCTGCCGGCCGTTCATCCCTGCTGCGTGAGTCCGCTGGACACACGGTCAGGTCTGAACCCCAGATCTTCACGAAACCGCTTGCCCAAAATCTGAGCCGGTTGCTGAAGGAATCGCGGCGTCTTGTCTCTGCCACACATCGTTACCGCCGCTCATGGCTTGAAGAGCATCATTGGCTGAATCGGCCCCAGGCCTCCGGGCGCCGCTGCGGGTTGGGCAGGGCGGGGGCAATTCCCCTGGATGGCAAAGTGAGTGCCGTTGAGGCAGGAATGCCGGTTTTGGGCGGCTTGTTTTCCGTATCTCTGCGTTGCGAGGACCATGCCCGCCCGGTCACGTACTGGGTGTACGCTCCCGGTCGGGCAGAACCTCACGCCTTGATCTACGAAAAACCGCTCGCTCAAAACGATCGGTGAGAAGCATGTGGTCCAGTCCCGGAAAGCCGCCGTTTTTTGCGGCCCTTTTTTCTGAAAAAAGGGCCTTGCGGGCCGGTAATGATGATTTTAGAAGCAACCGGGGAAAAGACCCGCAACAGGCTGCATCGGATTTCTGAAAACCCTCCTGCATGCATCCACCGGTACCTCGGTCAGGGCTGAACCCTCGATTTGTGAAAAACCGCTCTCCCGAAGCCACTGCTTGTCACTGGCTGCCGTAGGGCGGAACGGGCGAAGCCGTATTCCACCGTGGAATCTGAAATGCTCCCGGTGCAATACGCTGCGCTATCGAACCGATGACTATTCAGCGTGTAGGCGAATCCATTCCTGCAGTGCTTCATCCATGCGGGTTTGCCAACCCGGGCCGGTGGCACGAAAATAGCGTACCACCTCCGGGCTGAATCGGATGGTCATCTGTACTTTCGGGTTGGCGGAACGAGGCCGGCCACGTTTTTTGGCCGCTTGCTTGAAAAACTCCGGCAAGGGGGATTCATCCAGTGTCTGCATGTTGGCCAACTGCTCGTCAGACA
>JALWTZ010000286.1 GCA_026993285.1 Lysobacterales bacterium
TTCTCCAGAATATCCAGCGGCATGGCGCCATTTTTCAGCAGTACATCGTGGAAGGCGCGGATGTCGAAACCATCACCCAGGGCTTCCCTGGCCCGCTTGCGCAGTTCCAGAATCTTGAGCATGCCGATCTTGTAGGCGCAGGCCTGGCCGGGCATGACGATATAGCGTTCCACTTCGGCGATGACGTCCGATTCGGCCATGCCGGCATGTTCCAGCATGTAGTCGATGGCCTGTTCCCGGGTCCAGCGCTTGGCGTGGATGCCCGTATCCACCACCAGCCGAACCGCGCGGAACAATTCCGCCTGTAGACGGCCCAGATTTTCATAGGGGTTTTTCTCAAAGCCGGCTTCCCATGCCAGTCGTTCCGCGTACAGTGCCCAGCCCTCGGCAAAAGCGGGCATGGGCAACATGCGGCGAAAAAATGGCAGATCTTTCTGCTCCTGGGCAATGGCGATCTGGAAATGGTGACCCGGCACGGCTTCATGGTAGGCCAGGGTGCGCATGCTGTACCTGGGCGTGGCCTTGATGTCATAGAGGTTGGCGTAGAAGATGCCGGGGCGCGAGCCATCCATGGCCGGCGGATTGTAGTAGGCACCCGGGGCGGTCTTTTCCTTGAAGGCCGGCACCCTTTTCACCTCCACCCCGGCCTTGGGCATGACCGCAAACATGGGCGACAACCCGGCACTGATCTCATCAATGATGGCCTGGTAGTCTGCCAGAATCTGCTTTCGGCCTTCGTCATCGTCAGTGTAGAGAAAACGGGGCTCCTGGCCCAGCTGCTGCATGATCTGGCCGATGGGTTGTGTGGTGTCATAGCCTTCCCGTTGCAGAATGGCGCGCATCTCCGCTTCGATGCGGGCCACTTCGTTCAGGCCGATCTGGTGGATTTCCTCCGGCTCCAGGTCGGTGGTGGTCATCATCTTCAGACTGAAACGGTAGAAGGCATCCCCGTCCGGTAGTTTCCATACGCCGGCATCCGTGGTGGTTTTGGGGCGGATGGCCTTGAAGTAGTCGATCAGGCGGGCATAGGCCGGGTAGACGCTGGCCAGTATCTGACGGGCAGTTTCGGCCTTGAGCTGTTCCGCGGTTTCACCGGTGATGCCCGCTTTCTCCAGTTTTTCGGCCATGGAACGGAACAGGATGTTTTCCTCCACCGGCTGGGCGGTGAATTTTTCCATTTCCTCCAGCACCTTGTCCACCACGAAAGTGGGCGGCAGAATGCCCTTCTCCTCGCGGATTTTCAGCCCCTGGAGTACGCCATCGAACTTCCAGCCCACCCTGGACAGGCGGGTGTTGTAGTCCTCGGCATCCCCCACGGTTTCGATGGCATGGGCCGATTCCATGAAGCTGGGGAAGTTGTTCTGCACTCCAAAGAGCTGATTGACCGGGTAGTTGTGCCAGCGCCAGCGGGTACTGCCTTCTTCCATGGCATCCATCATCCAGGAAGCGATATCGTAGGAAATCCGTTCCTGTTCCGAGAGTGTTTCACGGTCGTAATCGCGCAGATCGGCCATGATGGCTCGCATCTGCTCCAGTGAACGGTCACCGGCTTCCGGCGAGGCATCGTCCAGCTCATCCTGGTGGAACTTGATGCCGAACTGTTCCAGCATGTGAATCTGGGTCAGCATCTCCGGACTTTGCAAAGCCAGCTTGAGAAAGGCACGGTTCAGTGCCAGGTCATAGGAAGGCAGGTGGGCGTTCCAGAACCACAGGCCTGCTCCAGCCAGTAGCAGTATCACTGCCAACAGCGTGAACGCCATGCGCTTGAGCCATCGTTTCATGATCTTCTCCCGTTTGCACTGCCGCACAGAATGACAGCAGCGAGAAGCCCGCGCATGAGCAGAAAGTCATGTACACGGCCCCGGTCCGAGCCGTGTACATGGATCAGTCTTCGAGGAAACGCTGGTTCCTTTCCGCTTTTTCCACCAGTAGCGGTGCGGGGCGGAAACGGGCGTCGAAACGCTGTTCAAAGCCCTGGATGCGTTGCAGCAGCATGCCGGCGCCAATGTTGTCCGTCCAGGCGAAGGGGCCGCCTCTGAACGGCGGGAAGCCGAGGCCGAGAATTGCGGCCACATCGCCATCTTCCGCCGATTGCAAAATGCCTTCCTGCAGGCAGTAAATGGCTTCGTTCACCATCACCGCTGCCAGCCGCCATTGCCAATCACTTTGGTCGGGGTTGCTGTTGTGCTCCGGGAAAAAGCGTTTCAGGGCCGGGTTGGGCTGCTTCCGCCCGCGTTTGGGATAAAGGTAGAAGCCCTTGCCGTTCTTGCGGCCCAACAACCCCTGGGCTTCCATTTTCTGCAGGGTGTCCCGCCCCTCGATGCCACGCCCGGCAAACAGCTCGTTCAGCTTGCCGCGGCCGATATGGGCACCCACATCGATGCCCACCTCGTCCATCAGCGCCACCGGGCCTACGGGAAAGCCCCAGGCTTTCATCGCTCGGTCCAGGGCTTCCACCGGCACGCCCTCGGCCAAAAGTTCCAGCGCCTCGTTCATGTAGGCAGCCAGGATACGGGTGGTATAGAAACCGGGACCATCGCGCACCACCACCGGCGTCTTGCCCTGGCGTATGCCGATGTCGATGGCGGCCGCCTGCACCGCCGGGGCCGTCTGTTCGGTGATGATGATCTCCAACAACGGCATTTTGGGCACCGGCGAGAAATAGTGCATGCCAATGATCCGCTCCGGCCGCTGGCTGGCGGCGGCGATATCGGCAATGGGCAGCGAGGAGGTGTTGCTGGCGATCCAGGCATTTTTGGGCAGCACGCTTTCCAGTTCTTCCACCACCTTGCGCTTGATGTCCAGGTCTTCAAACACCGCCTCCACCACCATGTCGCAGCGGCCCAGGTCTTCCACCCGGGTGGTGGTTTGCACCCGCGCCAGCAGTTCGTCCCGGCGGAAGTCGCTGATGATGCGGCGTTTGACCTTGCGGCCCAGATCCTGCCACAGGCGTTTCATGCCCGCGGCCAGACGTTCGTGGTCCAGATCCCGCAGCACCACATCCATGCCCTTTTCGATGGAAACCTCGGCAATGCCGGTACCCATGAAACCGGCACCCAGCATGCCCAGCTTTTCCACCCGCTGCACCTGCTCCTGCAAGGGGTTGTGCTTGCGGGCCTGCATGGCCAGAAACAGGCGTACCAGATAGCGGTGGGCCTCGCTGGCGTGCAGTTCGGCAAAAGCCCGCCCTTCAGCCTTGAGGCCGGCTTCCAGTCCTTCGTCCAGGCCGGTTTGCAGCACTTCCAGAATCTTCAGCGGGGCCGGGTAATGGCCGCCGGTTTTTTTCAGCACGGTCTTGCGCGCCTGCGCCAGCAGCAGGTGACGGCCGGCGGGCGTGGCCGTCAACGCCCGTTGCCACAGAGGCAGGCGGGCCGGTTTGCTGCGCCGCCCTTCCCGGGCGGCAGCCACGGCGGCCTGCAACAGGCCGGGCGGGTGAATCAGCTCATCCACCAGGCCGGCGCGACGGGCGGGTTTGGGGTAGATATTCTTGCCGGTCAGCAGCAAATCCAGTGCCTTGACCAGGCCGATCTGGCGCGGCAGACGGGTGGTGCCGCCACCGCCAGGCAGCAGGCCCAGCTTGATTTCCGGCAGGCCCAGCACGGTTTTTTCGCCGGTGGTGGCAATGCGGTAATGGCAGGCCAGCGCCACTTCCAGGCCACCACCGAGGGCGGCACCATGTATGGCGGCCACCACCGGCTTGTTCAGGTGTTCCAGCCGCAGCAGCAGGGCGTTGCCCTGCTCGCTCAAGGCCCGGGCTTCGTCCGAACTTTTCATGCGGGTAAAAGCTTCGATGTCGGCACCGGCGATGAAGGTATCGGCCTTGCGGGAAATCAGCACCGCGCCGCGGATGCTTTCGTCCTGCTCCAGCTTGTCCAGCAGGGATTCGAATTCACCCAGCATGCGCGCCGATAGGGTGTTGACCTTGCTGTCGGGCTGGTCCAGCCAGACAACGGCAATGTCCTGTTGTTGCTCGATTTCAAAATAAGCCATGCTGCTGCCCTCAGATGCGTTCGATGAGTATGGCGCTGCCCAGGCCACCGGCGGCGCAGGCGGCCACCAGGGCAAACTGGCCATCTTCCCGGTGCAGGCGGTGCGCGGCCGTGGTCACCAGACGCGCGCCGGTGGCGCCGAAGGGATGGCCCAGTGAAAGCGAACCACCGCCGGTATTGAGCTTATCCATGGGAATCTCGCCCACCGCCTGCTCCAGTCCCAGCCGTTCCCGGGCGAACTTTTGTGATTGCAAGGCGGCCAGATTGGCCAGCACTTGGCCGGCAAAGGCTTCGTGCAACTCGAACACATCCACATCGCTGAGCTGCAGTTTGTGCCGCGCCAGCAGCGCCGGAATGGCATAGGCCGGCCCCAGCAACAGTTCTCCACGCGGGTTCTGGCCGGTGTAGACATAGTCCACAATCCGCGCCAACGGGCGGTAGCCCTTGCGCTGGGCCTGCCCCGCCGACATCAGCGCCACGGCGGAAGCCCCGTCGGTCAGGGGAGAGGCATTGCCGGCGGTTACCGTGCCATGCGGCTTGACGAATACCGGCTTGAGGCCGGCCAGCTTTTCCATGCTGGTGTC
>JALWTZ010000287.1 GCA_026993285.1 Lysobacterales bacterium
CGTCGGTCACGTACTTTGATGTACGCTCCCTCCTCTCTCACCGGCTTCGCCTTGCCTGACGAAAAAACGCTCGCTCAAAATTTTGGGCGGCTTGTTTTCCGCAACTCTTCGTTGCAGGTGGCATCTTGCTCGGTCACGTACTTTATGTACGCTCCCTCGCAATCTGCCCCCTGCGCCTCAATTTGCGAAAAACCGCTCGCCCAAAATCTGTGCCAGTCGCCGGGGAACCGGAAAAGCTTGATTCTGTTACATAGCGTTACTGCCGCTCATGGCTTGAAGCGCATCATTGGTTGAATCGGCCCCAGGCCTCCGGGCGCCGCTGCAGGTCGGGCAGGGCGGGGGCAATTTCCCCGGATAGCAAAGTGAGTGCCGTTGAGGCAGGAATACCGGTTTTGAGCGGCTTGTTTTCCGCCATACTGCGTTGGAGGGTGCACTCGTCGGTCACGTACTGACTGTACGCTCCCTCCTCGCTTACCCCCTCCGCCTTGTCTGACGAAAAACCGCTCGCTCAAAACGATGGGTGAGTAACAGGCGATCCAGCCCCGGAAAGCCGAAGTTTTTTGCGGCCCTTTTTTCTGAAAAAAGGGGCTTGCGGGCCAGCACGGATGATTTTAGAAGCAACCGGGGCAAAGGCCCGCAACAGGCTGTACCGGGTTTCTGACAACCCTCCGGAACGAATCAATGTGGCTATGCCCGGTCCTGCCTCCCTTCAAAGCCTATGGCTTCTGTTGGCCATCAGCAGCCTTTCGCAAGGAATCAGGCAATACTGCCAAATCGGCACTCAAATCGACCTTGCTGAGGTCCTTGGTTTGCAAGTAGTCATCCGGTTGCTGTAGCGCCCATCGGCAGAGGGCATAGAGCTTTTCCGGATCATGGATTTCCCTGCCGACAAGATTCCAGAGCTTGTATGCTGAATGGATATAGCCCAATCCCGCATTCAGGTATACCTCTGCATCTTCCACATCCTGGTTATCCCTCCAAAAAATTGATTGTCTGGCAGCCTCATCGACAGTCAAACCTTTCAGATAAGCTGGATAGATATCTGGAAATGGTTGCAACTTTTCTGGATCACTTTCACCTGCAACAATTCTTCCGCAAGCTCCCATCAAGCTGGCCAGGTCTTCTTCACGCTTGCCTTTTCCACCCGTATACCCATTTGTACTGACAAATGAATACACATGAAAAAGTTCATGCATGACCAAACCAGATAATCTCTTCAATAATGACTGTAATTCACGAAAGGATGCAACCAGATACAAGGGGGGATTATTGACAAAAAGACGAAAAACTCGCCTGCGGAAATTATGTTGATACTCCACAAAGACCAAATCGACAGTCCTTTTGGGCGCCTGATCTCCATAAATATAACGATACAGGCCATCCAATCTGCTTAACTGCTGATCAAGCACATTCTCATAACCGGTCAGTGTCTTGAAAAACTGCTCAACGGATCTACATTCAATCCGCAACCTGAATAACAACTTTCTCGTTTCAATCTCCTTCCATATCCTCGTACATTGCCGTGGATTCTTAGCAGGATCGTAGTAACTGAGATTTCTCCATGAGATGACATATACAGGACCCAGCCTCGTATAGGTGATTTCGTTGACATCCGTTGCCAAAGCACTGTTTGAAACAAGCAACAATACCATAGCAAGGCCGGTCAAGCCGGCCTTGCAACATACACTAAAGTATCTCACTTTCAATACTGAATGCAATTCTTGCAGTTATTGTTAAAGAACGAATTGCTCGCTCCGGCAACCAACTGCCCATCATACACAAGCAACATCGTTGTTTGATATACTCCAGGAACAAGAGAGAATTCCAAGCCATTTACAACCAGCTGAACTTCATCAGCATTTTCGTTTTCAAGAAGCCAATTCTTGAAACCTACGGGATCCAGTAAATATAGTCGTGCTCCAGACTTAACCAAACGAAAAGAGTTACCCGCTACCAAAGAACCATTCTCATAAAGGGATACGCTTGCCAAATAAAACGATTCTTGCAGAACCACATCAGATGCAGAGAAGTCAAGATACAACTTTCTGGGGTTAAGTTCAGCAAGGTACGCCTCGCCCTTGTCCATCATTCGCAACTTAGTCTTACATTTACGTATAACTTCATCTGGCCGCCTTTCTGAACTGCATTCAAGCACAACATCTTTTACTTGAATGCCTGAACATGCTGCCAGCGTTAAAAATGATAGAAAAACAAGAACATGAACAATCAACTTCCTTGCAACATCACCCCTTGATTCCTTGATTCCTTGATTCCTTGATTCCAAGCATGCTAAACAATCTCCTGTATTGATCAAATAATAAACACTCTCACCGGGCTACCTGCCCGGGGCGGGTAAAATAAATATTCAACCAGAAAATGTCAAACAGAAAGTGATAGAAAAATAATTTATTTGTATACTGATTAAATTAAAGACAAATGCCTGACTTTTAGTATGAGCTAGAACAAGCCATACACCTCCTTTTTCTTCATCCCTGTTACCTTGGCCACTACGCGCGCCAGCTGGCCGGGGGGCAGGTGTTCCTTCAGCGCTTCCAGCCACTGCTGGTCGCGGGGTTCCAGCCCGGTTTGCCTGGGTTTGGCGGGCAGTACCAGTACGAATTCCCCCTTGCGCTGTTGCGGGTCTTCTTCCAGCCAGCGGCGCAGTTCGGCCACGGGTGCCAGGCGGGTGGTTTCGTGCAGCTTGGTCAGTTCCCGGGCGAGAAAAACCGGGTGGTCGGCGCCATAAACGCTTTCGATGGCTTCCAGTGCCGATGCAATGCGGTGGCTGGATTCATAGAGCACTTCAGTCTGGCCGCTTTCGGCCAGGGCCTTGAACCACTGCTGGCGGGTCTGGCCCTTGGACGGGGGAAAGCCGGCGAAGGCAAACCGCTCCACCGGCAGACCGCTGATGGAAAGGGCCAGCACGGCGGCGGAGGGGCCGGGCACGGCACTGACGGTCAGACCGGCCGCGCGTGCTTCGGCCACCAGCCGGTAACCGGGGTCGGAGACCAGCGGTGTGCCGGCATCGGAAATCAGTGCCAGCCGCTCTCCGGCCAGCATGCGCTGTACCAGTTTGCCGGCCTGGGCCTGTTCATTGTGATCGTGATAGGCCAGCAACGGGGTATGGATGCCGAAGTGTTGCAGCAGGCGGCCACTGTGGCGGGTGTCTTCCGCCGCGATGGCATCCACCTGCTGCAGCACGGCCACCGCCCGTGGCGGCATGTCTTCCAGATTACCGATGGGGGTGGCCACCACCCACAGATGCGCGCTGGCCATGTGGTCGGAAGGCTTTTTCATGTTTTATTCCGTCTGCACAATGGAGAGATAGTACAATGCCGGCATGAAAAAGATGCATGCCCCGATCATTTTTCTGCTGGTACTGCTGGTGGCCGGCTGCGGCCCCGCCCCGCGCCCCGGCTCGGGCACGGCCGATGCTTCGGGCTGGCAGGGCCGGCAACCGCCCCAAAACCCGGAAGAATGGCTGGCGGCAGCCCGCGGCTGGCAGGCACAGGCCCGGTTGAAAGCCCAACAAGGCGAATCGGCCAACGGGCTCTGGCTCAAGGCGGCCGATGCTTTAGCCCGTGCCGGTGACCATGCCGGCGCGGAAGCCTTGCTGACCCGACTGCAACCGCCCCTGGATGCCAGCGAGCGCATCGCGGCCGACCTGGTCCGCGCCCGCATCGCGCTGAACCGGCAATCGGCTTCCGAGGCGCTGGCGTGGCTGACCCTGCGTGACGAGGAGATCCCGCCAGCACTGAAAACCGATTTCTACCAATTGCAGGGTGAAGCCCTGGCCCAGCTGCAGATCTGGCTGGATGCCGCTCTGGCCTATCAGAAGGCGGCCAGCTGGCTGGCCGACGACCGCCAGGCTCACGGCTTGTACCAGCGCATCTATCAGGCACTGTCGCGGGTGGACAGCCAGCAACTGCGCCAGGCCCTGGCCGACGAGACCGGCGGTTACCGCCGCTATCCGGAATTTCAGGGCTGGGTCGCCTTCACCCTGGCGGTGCGTGACAGCCTGAACCAGCCGGAGAGGCTGCGGGAAAACCTGGCCCAGTGGCGCCGTTTCTACCCGCTGCACCCGGCGGGCGAGGATTTTCTCCAGCAAGGCCCGGCCAGCCTGCCGGTCACGCTCAACCCGCCGCAACAGGTTGCCCTGTTGCTGCCACTGGAAGGCCCCTACCGTCCCCCGGCGCGGGCGGTGGAACAGGGTGTGCTGGCCCGCCTGTTTCAGGATGCCAGCCCGGTGGACCTGCGCGTCTACCCCCTGAGTGAACAAACCGCGGATGTGCTGCCCCAATACCGCCAGGCCGTGGCTGACGGGGCTGACTGGGTGGTGGGGCCGCTGCTCAAGCCCCAGGTCCATGTGCTGCAGGATGCCACCCTGCCGGTGCCCGTGCTGGCCCTGAACGAAAGCGAAAGCACCGGCCCGGAACCGGCCGCCCCGTACAACCCGGCCCTGTTTCATTTCGCCCTGAGCCCTGAAGACGAGGCCGGGCAAATGGCCCGCCTGATGTGGCAACGTGGCATGCGCCGCAGCCTGCTGCTGTTGCCGGAAGACGCCC
>JALWTZ010000288.1 GCA_026993285.1 Lysobacterales bacterium
CGGTCTTCATTCAGCATCGCGGGCTCTCAGGTAGGCGCGGTCGGAGATGGCCACCCAGGCACGGCTTTCGTCCATGAAGCCCTTGTAGGCCTGGTAAATGGCCCCGGCCCTGGGGTTGCGGGCCGCCAGTTCTTCCACCACTTCCCCGGCGGCCTGGCGCAGGGCGCGGAGCACGTCTTGCGGCAGCGGTTCCGGGGTGACGCCGTGTTCCTTCATCAGCGTTTGCAGCGCGCGCGGATTGCGGGCGTAGAACTCGCTGAGCATGAAGTTGTTGCTGGCCATGGCGGCGGATTCCACGATGGCCTGCAAATCTTCCGGCAGGGCGTTGAAGGCTTCCCGGTTGACGATCAGCTCCAGGGTGGTGCCGGGCTCGTGCCAGCCGGGGTAGTAATAGTAGCGGGCGGCCTTGTGCAGGCCAAAGGCCAGGTCGTTATAGGGGCCGACCCATTCGGTGGCATCCAGGCTGCCGGTTTGCAGGGCGGTGAACAGTTCCGCGCCGGGCAGGTTCACCGGCGTGCCGCCCAGTTTTTTCAGCACCTCGCCGCCCAGGCCGGGGATGCGCATCTTCAGGCCCTGAAGGTCTTCCACGGAACGGATGGGGCGGTTGAACCAGCCGGCCATCTGCACGCCGGTGTTGCCGGCGGGGAAGGGAATCAGGCCGAAGGGGGCGTAGGTTTCCCGCCAGAGTTCCAGCCCGCCGCCGTGGTAGAGCCAGGCGTTCATTTCCTGCCCGGTCATGCCGAAGGGCACGGTGGAGAAGAACTGGGCCTCTTCCACCTTGCCTTTCCAGTAGTAGGCCGAGCTGTGCCCCAGCTGGGCGGTGCCGCTGGAGACGGCATCGAAGGTTTCGAAGGCGGGTACCAGTTCGCCGGCGCCATAGACTTTCACCACCAGCCGCCCGCCGGACATGCGGGTGATGCGTTCGGCCAGGTCGTTGGCGCCGGTGCCCAGCCCGGGGAAGTTCAGTGGCCAGGTGGTGACCATTTTCCAGTGAATGACCTCCCGCGAGCCGTTGGCATCGGTGGCCGGGCCGCAGTCGGCCGCTTTCTGGCAGCCGGCCAGCAAGCCGGTGGCGGCCAGCGCGCCCAGACCGGCGCTGTGGCGGAGAAATCGACGACGATCGGATGTACTCATGCAGCCTCTCCTTTCAGATTTTTTCCAGGCGGGCGTAGGCCTGAACCAGCCATTTTACGCCATCCGCGGCAAATTGAACCTGTATGCGCGCATGCGGGCCCTGCCCTTCCAGCCCCAGCACCACGCCTTCGCCGAATCGGCTGTGGCGCACGCTGTCACCGGGGCGGAAGGGCAGGCTGTCATCCACCAGGCGGTTGCCGCTACCGGCGCCACCGTGGGCATGGCGGCTGCCACCGGCCTGGGCGGGTGTTCTTTCCAGCAAATCCTGCGGAATTTCCAGCAGGAAGCGCGAGGGCTGCTGGCGCATTTCCGAGCCGTAGATTCGCCGCACCAGGGTGTAGCTGAGCACCAGCCGTTCCCGCGCACGGGTCATGCCCACATAGCACAGGCGGCGCTCTTCCTCCAGCCGCTCCGGTTCTTCCAGCGAACGGCTGGAGGGGAACAGCCCTTCTTCCATGCCGGTGATGCACACCAGCGGAAACTCCAGCCCCTTGGCGCTGTGCAGGGTCATCAGTTGTACCTGGTTGCCGGGCGCTTCGTGCTCGTGGGCGCTGTCCAGGGTGACTTCGTTGAGAAAGGCCTGCAGCGGGGTCAGGCCGGCTTCCTCGTCCTCGGCTGTGAAGACGAACAGGCTGGCGGCGTTGATCAGTTCCTGCAGGTTTTCCCGCCGGTTGTCGAACTTGTCTTCCGGTTCCTTGCGGTAGTGTTCCAGCAGGTCGGTGATTTCCAGCATGGTTTCAAAGGCTTCTTCCAGCCCGTTTTCGGCGCAGTTGGCCCGCATCTGTTCCACCCGCTGGAGAAAATCCGCCAGCCCGGCGGCGGCCTTGCCGCGAATCTGCCCGGCTTGCAGCAGTTGCTGGCAGGCGGTGTAGAGCGAGCCGCCGCTGTCACGGGCCTGCTGGCGTATGCGGGCCACGGTGGTGGCGCCCACCCCACGGGCCGGCACATTGACCACCCGCTCGAAGGAAACACCATCATGGGGGTTGAGCCCCAGGCGCATCCATGCCAAGGCGTCCTTGATCTCCGCCCGTTCGTAGAAGCGGATGCCGCCATAGATGCGATAGGGCAGGCCCTCGCGGATCAATGCTTCTTCCAGCACCCGCGACTGGGCGTTGGTACGGTAGAGCACGGCCACTTCGTCCAGCCGCCCGCCCTGTTCCTGCCACTGACGGATCTGGCTGACGACGAAGCGGGCCTCGTCGGTTTCGTTCAGGGCCTGATGCAGGCGGATGGGCTCGCCCGCGCCACGGTCGGTCCACAGTTCCTTGCCCAGGCGTCCACTGTTCTGGCGGATGACGGCGTTGGCGGCATCGAGGATGTTCTGGCTGGAGCGGTAGTTCTGCTCCAGCCGCACCAGCTCCACCCCCGGCAGGCGGGAGAATTCCTGCAGGTTCTCCACCCGCGCGCCGCGCCAGGCGTAGATGGACTGGTCGTCATCCCCCACGGCGAACACGGCGGTGTTCGGCCCGGCCAGGGTCTGCAGCCAACGGTATTGCACTTCGTTGGTGTCCTGAAATTCATCCACCAGCACATGGCTGAAGCGCTGGTGGTAGTGCTGGCGCAAGGGTTCGTTGTGTTGCAGCAGTTCCAGCGCGCGCAGCAACAGTTCGGCGAAATCCACCACGCCATTGCGTTGGCAGAGCTGCTCGTATTCCCGGTACAGTTCCACCGCCGGGCGAATGCGCGGGTCATCGGGCACCTTGTCCGGGCGCAGGCCCTCGTCCTTCCACTGGTTGAACAGCCATTGCAGGCTCTTGGGGGTGAACTCCCGTTCGTTGAGGTCGAACTCCTTCACCAGCCGCTTGACCAGGCGCAGCTGGTCTTCGCTGTCGAGAATCTGGAAATCCGCCGGCAGGCCGGCTTCCTGCGGATGCATGCGCAGCAGCCGGTTGGCAATGGAATGGAAAGTGCCCACCCACAGCCCCCGGCTTTCATGGCCCATCAGCGCCTCGGCCCGCTGGCGCATTTCCTGGGCCGCCTTGTTGGTAAAGGTCACCGCCAGAATGCCGTAGGGCGATACCCCGGTGACTTCCGTCAACCAGGCCATGCGGTGGATGAGCACCCGCGTCTTGCCGGAGCCGGCACCGGCCAGCACCAGCCCGTGGCGGCCTTCCAGACACACGGCCTGCCGCTGGGCATCGTTCAGGCCATCGAGAATATGGGAAACATCCATGCCTACTGCACCAGAAAGGGGTTGTGGGCGGCTTCATCACCGAAGGTGGACATGGGGCCGTGGCCGGGAATGAAACGCACCGCTTCGCCCAGGGGCAGCAGTTTTTCCCGGATGCTGGCCAGCAGTTGCCCGTGATTGCCGCGGGGGAAATCCGTGCGGCCGATGCTGCCCTTGAACAGCACATCCCCCACCTGGGCCAGCCCGGCCTCGCGGTGGAAGAACACCACATGGCCGGGGGTGTGGCCGGGGCAGTGCAAGACCTCCACCCGTTGCTGACCAAAACGGATGACATCGCCTTCCGTCAGCCAGCGCTCCGGGGTGAAGGCCTGGGCCGGCGGAAAACCGAACAGCTCCGCCTGTTGCGGCAGGGCCTTGAGCAGAAAGGCATCCTCCGGGTGCGGGCCATGGATGGGCACATCCAGTTGTGCGGCCAGTTCCGCCGCCGCGCCCACATGATCCAGATGCCCGTGGGTGAGCAGTATGGTTTCGGGCCTGGCCTGTTTTTCTTCCAGCAGGCTGCGTATGCGCGCCGCTTCACCGCCAGGGTCGATCACCACCGCCGCCCGGCTCTGCGGGCAGATCCACAGGGTGCAATTCTGCGCAAAGGGCGTGACCGGCAGAATGTGGTACTCCATATCCATCCAATCTTGCGTTAGGATGGGCTAGTCTAACGAAAAAAAGGAAGAAGAGGATGGCTTCTTCACCACGCGCTTCAGCTTCTATCGCCACCCGGTTGCTCGCCCTGCTCCTGCTCGCCCTGCTGGCCGCCTGCGGGCCCAGCAAACAGGACAGCCAATACGCGGCCCTGATGGGCTACGGCAAGGCCCTGCGCTGGGGCGGGCTGGAAGACGCCACCCAATACCTCGCGCCGGAATATCGTGCCAAACACCCCCTGACTTCACTGGAAATCAACCGCTGGCAACAGGTCCAGATCAGCGGCTACAGCGAACTGGGCGACGCCGCGCTGGACAACGACGGCCAGACCCTGCGCCAGACCGTGCGCATTTCCGTCATCAACCGCCACACCGGCGTGGAACGACAAATCATCGACCGCCAGGAATGGCGCTACGACCCGGAAGCCAAACGCTGGTGGCTGTGGTCAGGGTTGCCGAGGTTGACGCATTGAGTTTGGAACATCAGAAACCACAAGCACAAACAACTCAAAGGCGCTGTCCAGCTGAATCTGTTTATCCCCTATGCGGATGGGCATAGCTTGAGGTGGTTCAATCATCCTGAACACAATATTAGGT
>JALWTZ010000289.1 GCA_026993285.1 Lysobacterales bacterium
TGGACAGCCAGGGCCGGGACCTGCCGGTGCAACTGGCCGGCGAGACCGAAGCCCCCGCCCCCGGCACCCGGGTGCTGGATTTTACCGAAGCGGAACAGCGTTTCGTCTTCACCGGCCTGAACGCGCGCCCGGTGGTTTCCGCCTTCCGCAATTTCTCCGCGCCCATCAAGCGGGTGGACCGGCGAGACCCGGAAGCACTGGCCTTTCTCATGGCCCACGACAGTGACGCCTTCAACCGCTGGGATGCCGCCCAGCAACTGGCCTGCGATGTGCTGCTGGCCCGGCTGCGCGACCCCCGGGCCCCGGTGCTGCCCGAAGCCTTCCTGGCCGCTTTCCGAACCGCCCTGCTCAGCGGCGAAGACCCGGCGCTGATCGCCGAAACCCTCACCCTGCCGGCGGAAAGCTACCTGGCCGAGCTGGTGGATGTGGTGGACCCGGCCGCCATTCACCAGGCTCGCCGCCAGCTCAAGCAGGCCCTGGCCCAGGCATTGGAGGACGAATGGCACAGCCTCTATCAGCAGCTCGATGACGGCCAGCCCTACGCCTTCACCGCCGAACAGGTGGCGCGCCGCTCGTTGAAGAACACCGCCCTGGGCTATCTGGCCGAATGCGGCAATGCGCGCGCCCAGGAACGGGTGTTGCGCCAGTGGCAACAGGCCGACAACATGACCGACCAGCTGGCCGCGCTCACCCTGCTGGTGCACCAGCGCACGCCGGGCCATGCCGAGGCGCTGGCCGAATTTCGCCAGCGCTGGGTCAACGAGCCACTGGTGCTGGACAAGTGGTTCAGCCTGCAGGCCGCCTGCCCGGATGAAACCACCCTGGAGCAGGTACAGGCCCTGATGCGGGATGCCGCCTTCAGCATGGAAAACCCCAACAAGGTGCGCGCGCTGGTGGGGGCCTTCTGCCGCAACGCGGTGAACTTCCACCGCCCGGACGGGGCCGGTTACACCTTCCTGGCCGAACGGGTGCTGGAGCTGAACCGCATCAATCCGCAGATTGCCTCGCGCATGGTGTCCTTCTTCAACAGCTGGAAACGGCTGGAACCGGGCCGGCGGGAAAAGATGCGCCAGACCCTGGAGCGGATCGCCGCCGAAAAGGCCCTGGCCCGGGATGTCTACGAAATCGTCAGCAAGGCGCTGGCTGACTAAAACCCCAGGCCTGCCCGCTGGAAAGGTGTTTCAGGCGGGCAGGAAAGGCAAGGTGGGGCTGTCGAAATGGGCCAGGTCCGGAAACAGCTCCACCAGCCGGCTTTCCGGCAGGCCGAACCAGCGGGCCAGGGTGGCCTGGTACTGCTGGGTGGCGGTGGAAGGCAGCATGCGCCCATAGCCGAAATCATCCGGCCCGTTGGCGGCCAGGTTGGGGAAACGGCCCTGAAAGCCGCTGCCGGTCAGCGCCCCTCCCATCACCATCTGGTGCGTGCCCCAGCCGTGGTCGCTGCCATCGCCGTTGCTGGTCAGTGTGCGGCCAAAATCACTGGCGGTGAAGGTGGTGACTGCATCGAACACGCCCAGCCCTTTCAGTGCGTCGGATAGCGCACCCATTCCTTCGCTGAGGGTCTGTACCAGGTTGGGATACTCCTGCAGTTGCCGATCATGGGTATCCCAGCCCGGCAGGGGTACAAAAAACAGTTGTCGAGTATGGCCCAGGCTTTCACGCAGGTCGATCAAGCGAGCGACCATGGCCAGATTGCGACCGAAGGGCGTATCGGGGAAAGTGGTTTCCAGCGGAACCTGACGTTCCAGCAGTGCAGCCAGTTGTCGACTGTTGGCCAGGGCACTGTCCAGCCGGGTGGCATACTGTTGCTGCAAGGGGCGTTGGACATTTTTTTCTGCTGCTTGCAACAAAGCCTGCAGACGGGCGTGCAGGGTATCGGTATGGTTCGGATCATAGGTTTCCACCAGGGTGGAAACGCCCTGGCTGCCGAGGATGAACGGGCTCGTGTGATCACCGGTCTGCCACGGGTTGGCAAAACCCAGGGAAAAGGCCGGTGCGATGGGGCTGTCGGGCCAGTCGGCTTCCAGCATTTCCCGGAGCCGCCCACCCCAGCCGCTGGCTTGCTGGCGCAGGGCCTCGCCGCGCATCCAGTGTATCTGCTGATCGGCATGGGAAAACAGCAGGGCCGGCAGCCGGCCGGGCTGCTGGCGGGCTTCGTTCAGACTGAGCGGCCGCGCCAGGGCACCCACATTGCGTATAAAACTCAGTTCACCGGCGGCAAACAGCGACTGGATGCGTTCGCAACCGGGGTGCAGGGCAAAGGCCATGCCGGCATCGTCCGTGCCCGCCAGCGGCAGCAGGCTGCCCTTGTCCAGCGCCAGTACCGCCCGCCGCTGGCGATAGGTTTGCCACGGCTCCGCATCGGTGGGTATCAGCAGGTTGTGGGTATCTGCACCACCATAGAGAAAAATACAGATGAGTGCGCGGTAGTCGGGTAGGGCAGGTGTATCCATGGCCAGCGCCAGCGGCAGTCTTGCCAAGCCCAGTCCGGCACCAGCCAGGCCCAAATGACGGAGGAAGGTTCTGCGTTTCATGGGCTTACCTCTGCACGGCGTATTGGGGGGAAGACAGGATCAGCCACAGGGCATCCACCAGCCGCAGGCTGCCCGGTGGCAGGCCTTCGATATTGTAGGGCAGTGCGTTCAGTGTCTGGACCATCTGTTTGTACATGTCATCCGGCATCTGCCCGGCCATCATCAGCAGATCCAGATGTTGCACCAGCGCCTCTGGCATCACCGCCAGCAGGGCGGTTTCTGGCAGATGGAGCAGGGGAAAATCCTCTTCGATAAAAGGCTCACCGGCAAAACTCCATATTGCGAATTGGCTGAAGAAACTCCAGGCGTTGAGCTGGTTAACCGCAGTAGATTCACTCAGTAGTTGCATTTCCGGCAGGGTAAAATCGGCCACGCCCCCTGATCCGACCGGTCGGTAATCCGGGCTGAAGAAATTGAATACCGACGGCGCGCGCAAAGGGCCTTGCCCAAAGAAAAACTCTGGATAATCCAGCAGCCAGTCGCCGCTGGCGGAAGCGGCCCTGCCCAGCCGCCAGAGGTGGGTGAGCTGAATCAGCGGTTCGCGCACCTTGCCGAAACCGGCGGGCGGGTTGGGGTTGCGTGCTTCTTCATCCAGCAGGATGGCCTTGACCACGGCCGCCAGATCACCGCGCACACCCTGGCCGTTGTCGGCAAAGGCAGCCGCCACCCGCTGGATATAGCCGGGAGAGGGGTTGCTGGTGACCAGGCGCTGAATCAGCAACCGGGCCAGAAAGGGGCCGGTATTGGGGTGGTTGAACAGCAGGTCCATGGCCTGCTGCAAGTCGGCCCGCGCGCCCTGGCCGGCGGGAAAAACCTGGCCCATCACCACCTTTTCCCCGTCGTCATGGTAGACGGGCACCGGCTCCATGGGCCGGATGGCGGCATCCTCGGCATCGGCCAGATACCAGCCGGTAAACACCCGCGCCAGGTTTTCCACATCCTGCTGGCTGTAACTGGGCAGGGGCTGGCCCTGTGCATCCAGCACCGGGCTGCCATCCGGGTTCAGCCGCACCAGGCCGATGCTGAACAACTGCATCACCTCGCGGGCGTAGTTTTCGTCGGCGCGGGTGCCCAGGCTTTCATCGCCCTTGAAATTGCCGAGGGTACCCAGGTACAACCCCATGGCCGGGTTGAGCGTAACCTGTTCCAGCAGGTCACGGAAATTGCCCAGCCCGTAATGCACCAGCACATCATAGTAGGCCGCCGTGGCTAGGGCCTGGTCGGCCAGGCCGGAGTTGCGCTCGGAGATCACCAGAATCTCGCTCCAGGCAAAGGCCAGGCGCTGGCGCAACTGGTCGGGGGCGCGCACGCTCAGTTCCCACCAGGTCTGCATGCGCCGGTCCACATCGGCGGGTTCGGCACCTTCATCCAGCAGCCGTTGCAGATGAGAGCTGGCCGGTAGGGCGAGTTGCTGGTCAATCCATCCTTCCGGTCCCAGAGCCAGTACCTGCTCCAGCGCGTCCGAAGTGGGGCCGAAGCTGGCCTGCTGCAGCAGGCGCACGGCATCCCGCTGTTCAGTGCCGAAGCCGGAAACCTGCGCTGTGGCCATGCCTGGCAACAGGTACAAACAGTACAGCACGGTGAGTAGTCTACGGAGCATGGCAGGGCCCTCTTTGCGGCGATCTGTTCATATATGATACAAGCAGCCCAAAGGGTTGACCGGGCAGGGGTTCAATTTTTCCCCGGGCGGTCAACCGGAGGTTTCTTTCGTTGCATACATGGGGGAAGCAAGCAGGAGATGCCGGGTGACTGATCCACTGAAAGCCTACACGCAACAGTTTCCGGCGGTGGCCGGGCACTGGCGGCAATTGCCCGCTCCGGCTCTGCGGCTGCCGGCCGGCAGGCCGTCACGGTCCTTCAGGCCATACTGGCTGGCCTTGCCGATGCTGGCACTGCTCTGGCTGGGTTGGCCGTCCCGGCCGCCGGTGGCTCCGGTGCCCCAGGCCCATCAGCCGCTGGCGGTGAAAATGCCCCGGCTGAAAGTGCAGGTTCGCCTGCCCGGCAGCCTGCCGGCCCGCCCCAC
>JALWTZ010000290.1 GCA_026993285.1 Lysobacterales bacterium
ATGAACACCGAATCCCCATTGATGAAGAAGATGTCCAGCCCATGGCCAACGCGGCCGCTGTTGTTCCACAGGCCATTGGCCGGTGTCATGCTGGTGGTGCTCAGGTCACAGGAGCTGTTGTTGGCGTCAAAGTCACAGACCTGGTTGTCGCCGCCGGCCTGGCCGCCGAAGATCCGGTAGCTGGTCTCGGGGTCATAGCCGCCGGTGTAGCCTACGCCCTGGACATTGATGCCAAACTGGGCGCCACAAGCCATGTTCGGCAACAGGGCCACGGTGGCCTGCTGGCTGGCCTGGCCTCCGGCGGCCACATCACCGAAATACAGTACCGGTGTCTGCAGGGCCAGATTGTCGGCATCGCCACCGGCCGGGGCCTTGCCCGGTGCGTAGAAACAAACGGCCGTGTTGTCCTGTACGGGGTCCGCATTTCCGCAACTGTAGGCCAGGCCACTGCTGATGTTGGTATTCTGCAGGCCGATGGTGGGGCTGGAACCCACGGTTACACCGTTGCTGTACTGATAGGCAATTTCATCGGTACCGTCATAAAGGAAAGCCTGTACCCGGAAACTGCCCGATGGGCTACCGTTTTGCTGGTAAATACCGGCACCTTCCCACTGGAAAACATGACAGCCATTGCCACCATTGACATCCGAGGGTCGCGGGCAATTGGCAAAATGCTGGTAATACAGGTTGTTGATCACCAGATCATCGTGCATGGGGGCCAGCCGGTGACCACCGGCATCGGAAGATGGCAGTGCTGGCAAGGGGCAATCTGCACTGACATCGCCACCATTGGCCTGCAAGTTGGTGGTGAGATAACCGTTGGAAGAGACCACAATCTGACTGATGGCTTCACCATAGAGGCGGAAATCGGCATTTTCCAGATTTACCAGTGCCGCACCATCATCCAGAGCCGGGAAGCTGCTGCTGGCTGTCAGACTCAGGGCCGTACCACTGCTGCTGATATCCAGTCCGGTATAAGAGCAGTTTAGTTCATAGCTGTCACGGTAGGTGTAGCCAAAATCATCCGGGCCACCGTAATTCTTGTTCAGGGCATACAGTGTATCGGATCGAGTGAGAACGGCAATGACATCACCGGCATCCTGGTTACTGCTGTTGTTGATGGTCACGGGGATGTTCCATTGCTCGCCCGGTTCCATTACATTGTCGCCATCCCCGCAGACTTCGCTGGGGGCCAGGCCGCTGACCGAGAAGGCCGGCGCGCTGACCACCTGTGCCAGGCTGGCACGGCGACTGCATTGTGCACTATCGGTTACGGTGACACTGACATTGCCGCTGAACGCCTCCGAGTAGATGGTTTCCATGCTGGGGCCGTTGTAGTCGGTCTTGCCGTCACCATTGACATCCCAGGCATAGCTGTAGCCACCGGCACCGCCATTGGCCGAGGCGCTGAAGATGATGCTCTGGCCGGGTACCGCCGGATTGGCGCTGGACTGGATGCTGACCTGTGGCTGGTCGCATTCGGCCTTGCCTTCCACGGTTTCCACGCCGGTGTTGTCCGGGTCCAGCCAGTCTTTCAGCCGGGTGCTGGCGGTGGTGCCTCGGTCCCAGGAAACAGCCAGGCGGCCAAACCAGTCGGACTCATCATTGCCGCAGGCGGCACCACCACCGAGCAGCTGGCCGATCAGATGGTGGTTGGCATTCCACAGACCGGATCCGGAGGAACCACCCTCGGTGGTGCCCAAATCCCAGTCAGTGACACGCCAGAAACCATCATCGGCTCCCTGGGTATAGCTGGGATAGGAGGGGCCGGCCATAACATCGTTGTATTCGAAACTGATGCGTTTTTCATCCAGCCGCGGGTGGTGGATGACTGTCACCGGGCCGGCATTTTGAACATCACGACGGTCCCAGCCGGCCCAGTAGATTTCGGCCAACGGTGCCGGATCTTCATCCAGCTCCAGCAGGGCAAAATCAGACAGGGGGTTGCTGGCGCGGAAGGTGGCACCCATGGTGGTGGCCACGGTGTATTGGCTGCGGTTGACCGGCACACCATTGGCGCTACTGCCCACGGCCCGGCAGGTGGGGGATTCATACTCCCAGTAGAATACGGTGGAGCCGGCATTGCTGCTGTTCATGCCGCAATGGTTGGCAGTGAGAAAATACAGTTTCTTGTCTTCACGGGCATTATTGATCAGGGTGCCGGAGCAGGTATCCACACCACCGACTGTGTACATGCTGGCTGCCTTGATTTCACTACGCCATTCATCCCCTTCCGGGCAGGCCACGTCCACATTGCAACTGCCAGATTTCAGCAGGGCGTCGGCAGGGTCGATGAAGCCATGTTGCACGCTTTTCAGCCCCAGTTTGACAAAGGGCTTCATGGCCTTGGGCACGGTGATTTCCAGCCAGGCCGTCTCGCCGGACACGACCGGGGTCCAGAAGGTATCACCCCTTGGGTTGTTCTGGTCGGTCCATGGCCCCCAGAGAGTACGTTTGTTATCGTCATGAAAATAGAGTTTGGCCCCATGGGGCAGGAAAAACGGCGACATGGCCAGATTGAGATTGACCGCACCCGGGGACTGGATACGGATGCGCTTGACCAGCTGGCCATCCGGAGTTTCTTCCCACTTGCCGGCCAGCAGATCACGGGGCAGCTCAGCCTTGACGGCAAAACGGGCGGCAGTGCCGGGCTTGTGGGACTCTAGGGCTGCCTGGGCTGCTTGGGCCTTGAGGCCATCCACCGTGATGGAAAGCGGTTGATCATTCAATAGCCATTGCTCCGACGGAAGTTTGGCTATGGCTGTGGTGCTCAGTACCAGCAGCAAGGTCAGCAATTTGTTCATCATCATCCTCCAAAGTAATCCACGGGCCTGGCTATGCCTTGCCCTTAAGCCCACCATCTAAGCCCGTGCTTGGGTGGAAATCAAGCATTCTAGGGCCAAAAGCCTGCGGAAAGGGTATCAAAATGTATCCGGGGTCACGGTTTGGTTGCCTTGATTCGATTTTTTGCCGGTTGGAGTTGGCCATGCAGCTCTGCAAGCGTTCCCAGAACATTTTCATGTTGGTACACGCTGGTGCCATGGCAGCGGGCTTCGAAGTGCGCAGTTGCCACTCCTAGTTCAAGAACGCCTGTCGTCAGGAATGGTTGACAGGTGGTGGCCTTGCCGGGCCTGCGTTTGTGGTGAGAAGCCGTTTTGGTTTTTTGTTGAAAACAAGCCATGCGGAGAGGAAATCATGGTTCTGCAGCCATCACGAAATGCCTGGAAACTAGTCGCTCTATTCCTGTTTTCGTTTCACGCTCAGGCACAAACCATGGTGTTCAAGGACGGCCTGGAAGTGGCGAATGATGGCACGGGGCTGGTTATGATCGACCCGGATGGTGTGGATGATGGCCGTACCCAGGTTGTCATGGACGAGGATGGCCAGCCGCAGGGCTTTGCCGGCCTTGCAAGCCTTCAATTTCAATGCAGACGGCAACCCGGTCTGGTTTATTGCTGCCAATCCGGCTCACGGCAGGGTCACAGTCAATCGCCAGGGGCAGGTTAGCTACACGCCGGATCCGATTTCAATGGCAATGACCAGTTTACCGTGCAGTTGTTCAACAGCACCGGAGCAACCGACAGCCTGGTGGTGGAGGTTCAGGTACAGCCGATCAATGACCCGCCGGTGATTGTCTATCAGGACGGGACGCCTTATCAACAAGAAATTCAATGGATTAAATCAGCACTGGTATCGGACATGCTAACTTTATATGCCTATGATCCGGATATTGGCGATACAGTCAGTTGGTCTCTCAGTAATTCCAGCAACTTTTCTTTCTTTCAGCAGGGTTCTGACAGTGCCGTGACATACCTTAGTGGTGTTGAGGGTGTGTTGTATCATGTTGAAGCGACACTGACCGATAGCCATGGGGTTTCTGATAGCCTGCTTATCATTGCTGTGTGAAGTACTATAAGTTCCTTATCGCCAATCCCCTGATTCGGCCTCAGAAGCTGAGCTTTGAATGGCAAGTCTTGTCTGAATACGCCTCTATCCCATTAGTGGTACAATGGCCGGATTTTCCACCGGTTTGAGGCGTGTTCATGTCTGTACCCGCAAAACAGCTGGATCTCAGCTATACCCTGGATGACAAGTACCGCAAGGATTCGGGGCGCATCTATCTTTCCGGCATTCAGGCGCTGGTGCGTCTGCCCATGCTGCAGCGGCAGCGGGACCTGGCCGCCGGCCTGAATACCGCCGGTTTTATCTCCGGTTATCGTGGTTCTCCCCTGGGTGGGCTGGATCTGAACCTGTGGCGCGCGCGGGAATACCTGCAACAGCACCACATCCAGTTCGTGCCCGGCCTGAACGAGGACCTGGCCGCCACCGCTGTCTGGGGCACCCAGCAGGTCAACCTGTGGCCGGGCGCCAAATATGATGGTGTCTTTTCCATGTGGTACGGCAAGGGCCCGGGTGTGGACCGTTGCGGCGATGTGTTCAAGCATGCCAATGCCGCCGGTACCTCCCGCCATGGTGGTGTGCTGGTGATGGCCGGCGATGACCATGCCTGCCGTTCTTCCACAC
>JALWTZ010000291.1 GCA_026993285.1 Lysobacterales bacterium
CCAAGACCGGACAGCCGGACTTTGCCACCCTCTATCTGGATTATGTACCCGACCAGCGCTGTGTGGAGCTGAAATCCCTCAAGCTCTATATCTGGTCCTACCGCGAGGAAGGCGCCTTTCACGAGGCAGTCACCAACACCATCCTCGCGGATCTGGTTGCCGCCACCGAGCCGCGCTTCATGCGCCTGACCGCCAAGTTCATGGTGCGCGGCGGCATCTACACCACCGTGGTGGCCGAACACCGCAAGCCCGGCTGGGAAGCACCGGCCATGGTGCAACTGCCCTGAGCACGGCTACCCTACGCCACCGTATCCAATTTGGGGTATAATCTCGCCCCCGCATTCAACGCCCGGCCCTGGCCGGGCCTGACGGCTTCCGGAGAAACCCATGAGCAATTCGTTCAAGACACTCAATACTTTCGAACTGCAGGGCAAGACCGTGCAGTTTCACGATCTCACACGGCTGGAGAAAAAGTACAAGGTCAGCAAGCTGCCCTACGCCCACCGCATTCTGCTGGAAAACCTGCTGCGCCACGAGGATGGTGTCAACATCACCACCGATGATATCGAGGCCTTGTGCAACTGGGACCCGAAGGCGGCTCCCAGCCAGGAAATCGCCTTTACACCTTCGCGGGTGATCCTGCAGGATTTCACCGGCGTGCCCGCCGTGGTGGACCTGGCCGCCATGCGCGATGCCGTGGAACAACTGGGTGGCAATCCGGATGCCATCAATCCCCTGTCACCGGCGGAACTGGTGATCGACCACTCGGTACAGGTGGACCGCTTCGGCAGTGCCGAGGCACTGGACGAGAATGTGCGCATCGAATTCGAGCGCAACGGTGAGCGCTACCAGTTTCTCAAGTGGGGCCAGCAGGCCTTTGAAAACTTCAAGGTTGTTCCGCCCAGCAACGGCATCGTTCACCAGGTCAACCTGGAGCGGCTGGCACGGGTGGTCTTCCAGAGCGAAACTTCCGACGGCCTGTTCGCCTATCCCGATACCGTGGTGGGCACCGATTCCCACACCACCATGATCAACGGTATTGGCGTGCTGGGCTGGGGCGTGGGCGGCATCGAGGCCGAGGCAGCCATGCTGGGCCAGCCTATCAGCATGCTGATTCCGCAGGTGGTGGGTTTCCGCCTGACCGGCCAGCTGGCCGAAGGCGTGACCGCCACCGATCTGGTGCTGCGCATTGTGGAAATGCTGCGCGAGAAAGGCGTGGTGGGCAAGTTTGTGGAATTCTTCGGCCCCGCCCTGCAGCACCTGCCCCTGGCCGACCGGGCCACCATTGCCAACATGGCCCCGGAATACGGTGCCACCTGCGGCATCTTCCCCATTGACGAGGAAGCCATTCACTACCTGAGCCTCACCGGCCGCGACGACCAGCAGGTGGAGCTGGTTCGCCAGTACGCCCGCGCACAGGGGCTGTTCCACGATGAAGACACCCCGGAAGCGGTATACAGCGATCTGCTGGAACTGGATCTGGGCGAAGTGGTGCCCGCCATTGCCGGACCCAAGCGGCCTCAGGACCGCATCGCCCTGGCCGAGGCCGACCAGGCCTTCTGCCGTGATGTGAAAGTGGTGGCTCCGGATCATGACGGCCTGAAAGCGGCCGATGTCAACGGTGAATACACCCTGCGGGACGGCAGCGTGGTCATTGCCGCCATCACCTCCTGTACCAATACCTCCAACCCGGCGGTGATGGTGGGTGCCGGCCTGCTGGCCCGCAAGGCGCGCGAGAAGGGGCTGCAGGTCAAGCCCTGGGTCAAGACTTCACTGGCGCCTGGCTCGCGGGTGGTGACCGATTATCTGCAGGCATCGGGCCTGCTGGAAGACCTGGATGCCCTGGGCTTCTATCCGGTGGGTTATGGCTGCACCACCTGTATCGGCAACTCCGGCCCGTTGCCGGAAGCCATCAGCCAGACCATCCGTGAAAATGATCTGGTGGCTTGCTCGGTGCTTTCCGGCAACCGCAACTTCGAAGGCCGGGTACACCCGGATGTGCGGATGAACTACCTGGCCTCCCCGCCGCTGGTGGTGGCCTATGCCATCGCCGGGCGCATGGACCGCAACCTGCAGACCGAACCACTGGGCGAAGACCGCGACGGCAATCCGGTCTATCTCAAGGATATCTGGCCCTCCATGAAAGAGATCCAGCAGGTCATCGGTGAACACCTGAGCACGGCCATGTTCCGCCAGGCCTATGAGCAGGTCTTTGCCGGTGAAAAGCGCTGGCAGGAAATCGCCTCCCCCGAGGGCAGCCGCTTTGCCTGGGATGCCAGCTCCACCTACATACAAAACCCGCCCTATTTCAAGAATATGGGCATGGAAATTGAAGCAAAGGGTGACATTACTGGCGCCCGCTGCCTGGCCCTGCTGGGAGATTCCATCACCACCGACCACATCAGCCCGGCCGGTGCCATCAAGGCTGACACGCCCGCCGGCCAATACCTGATGGAGCGCGGCGTGCCACCGGAGCAGTTCAACTCTTATGGCTCCCGCCGCGGCAACCACGAGGTGATGATGCGCGGCACTTTCGCCAATATTCGCCTGCGCAACCGCATGGCCCCGGGTACCGAAGGCGGGTGGACACGCTATCAACCCACGGATGAACAGATGTTCATCTACGATGCCGCCATGCGCTACCAGGCCGAAGGCGTGCCGCTGGTGGTCATCGCCGGCAAGGAGTACGGCACCGGTTCCTCCCGTGACTGGGCCGCCAAGGGCACCAACCTGCTGGGCGTGAAGGCGGTGATTACCGAAAGCTTCGAGCGCATTCACCGCAGCAACCTGGTCGGCATGGGCGTGCTGCCGCTGAACTTCATGGAAGGTGAAAACGCCGAAAGCCTGGGCCTGACCGGCCGGGAGCGTTTCGACATCACCGGCCTGAATAACGGTGAAAGCAAGACGGTGACCGTAACCGCGCACCGGGAAGAAGGCGAGCCCATCGTCTTCCAGGCCCGCGTGCGGCTGGATACCCCCAAGGAAGTGGAGTACTACCAGCATGGTGGCATTCTCCACTATGTACTGCGCCAGCTGGCGCGTGGCTGAAGCAGGGAACCGCGCCCAGGGACGGGTGCAATCCAGCCCATGCGCAAGTGCTTCGTTCTAATACTGTTTCTTGGGTGGGCCATCATGTCTACAGCCACTGCCGCCCCCTTCGCCATCATCATTCACGGTGGTGCCGGCACCATTACCCGTGAAAAGCTGACGGAAGAAAAAGCCCGGGAAATCCGGGCAACCCTGGCCAAAGCGGTGAATGCCGGCTACCGGGTACTGGAACAGGGCGGCAAGGCCGAAGATGCCGTAACCGCGGCCATAGTGGTGATGGAAAACGCCCCCCTGTTCAACGCGGGAAAGGGCGCGGTATTTACCGCGGACGGCCGTCACGAACTGGATGCTTCACTGATGCGCGGCCAGGATCTGCAAGCTGGTGCCGTGGCAGCCGTTCGCCATACCCGCAACCCCATTCTGGCCGCGAAAGCGGTGATGCTGCACTCGCCTCATGTCATGCTTGCGGGAGATGGCGCGGATCAGTTTGCGCGTGAACAGGGGCTGGAACAGGTGGAAAACCACTGGTTTGACACACCCTACCGCAAGGCCCAGTGGCAACGGGCCCGGCAGACGGCTTCGCAAAGCCTTTCCGAAGAACTGCTGGATGACAACAACCCGCACAAGGATGACAAGTTCGGAACCGTGGGTGCGGTGGCACTGGATCAGTATGGCCACCTGGCTGCCGGCACCTCCACCGGCGGCATGACCAACAAGCACTATGGCCGTGTGGGTGATTCCCCCATCATCGGTGCGGGTACTTATGCCGATGATCGCAGCTGTGCCGTGTCGGCCACGGGTCATGGCGAATTTTTCATTCGTTATACCGTGGCACATGACATCTGCGCCCGCGTGCGTTACCGGAAGGAAAGCCTGAAACAGGCCGCAAGGCAAGTCATCCTGCAGGAGCTGAAAACCGTGGGTGGCGACGGAGGCATCATCGCGCTGGACCGACAAGGCAAACCCGTGGCCGTGTTCAATACCGCCGGCATGTACCGGGGCTGGCGCACCAGCAATCAGGCACAGCCGGTTACTGGTATCTACGAGGCTGGAGACGAACGTTAGGCAACACTGGCCTAGCTGTGTAAACCCACCAGGTTGTTCACAGCCGGCAGCCGACTGATGGGCGGCAGGTATCCGAGGCTGGCGTGTGGTCGGTGCCAGTTGTACTGGTGGAGCCAGGCGGGGAGGTATTGGCCGCGCTGTTCCGAGGTTTCATAGGCACGCGCATAGGCCCACTCGCGCAGCACAGTCTGGATGAAGCGTTCTGCCTTGCCATTGGTCCGGGGCGTGTAGGGCCGGGTACGGCGATGTGACAGGCCGAGGCGGCGACACAGCCGCTGAAAGGCACGGGAGCAGTAGGCACTGCCATTGTCGGTGAGGACGCGCTGGAAGCGAATGCCGAGGCTGGCGTAATAGCGCACGGCCTTGAGCAGCGCGCGGCAGGCGCTGCGGGCGGTCT
>JALWTZ010000292.1 GCA_026993285.1 Lysobacterales bacterium
ATCACTCCAGCGCCTGGCCAGTGGCAGGCCCAGGGTTGTGGTACTGATGGCTGGAGAACCACCGGTGCTGGATGCCCTGCAGGAACCCCTGCTGGAATTGCTGCAGGGCAGGGACGTGGAAATTGTCGACAGCGCTCTGCTGGATGGCGCAGGTCCCTGGCTGAGAAATGATCATTGGGATTTGAAGGGGTTGCAGAAAAAGGCGCTGCTGGAGGGGGTGGATCTGGTGTTGCTGGCTACCGCGCGCTTTCTGGGCCAGGAAACCCTGAACTATTATGGCCAGTCTTCCGAGTTGCTGAACAGTTCGGTGGAGTTGAAACTGTTGCGTACTCCTGATCTGCGCATGCTGTTGCCTGGGAAGCGTTTCCAGGTGCGCTACACCAGCCTGAATCGTGATTATCAGGTGCGGGAAGCCTTTGCGGATGTAGCCGATGCAGTAGAGCAGAGCCTGGGCAAGGCATTGCATGCAGGCTGATCTATCCTCCGATAGATAGAGCCGTTCCTGACCTTCCGGTACAATGCAGCGACATTGCCAGGGGGTAGCATGCAACAGGAACGTCAACTTCGCTGGATCAGCACGGCCAGCGTTGCAGTAGCCAGCACACTGGCCATTGCCAAGATCATTGCCTGGTGGTGGACAGATTCCGTCAGTCTGCTCGCCTCGTTAATGGACTCGCTGCTGGATATCGCGGCATCCATGATCAATTTTCTGGCCATTCGTTACGCCTTGCAGCCGCCGGATGCCGAGCACCGTTTCGGCCATGGCAAGGCCGAATCCATAGCCGGGCTGGCCCAGGCTGCCTTTGTGGGAGGGTCCGCCCTTTTTCTGTTGATCCAATCCATCCAGCGTTTCATTCATCCGGTGGAAGTGCATCGCACCGATGCGGGCATGGCGGTCATGCTGTTTTCCATTGCCCTGACGGTAGTGCTGGTGGTGGCACAGCGGGTTGTGGTGCGTAATACCGGTTCCACAGCCATCAAGGCCGATTCCCTGCATTATCTGACGGATTTGCTCAGTAATGCGGGGGTACTGCTGGCACTGTTCTTGACAGCGGCTGGCCAGGTTTGGGCCGACCCGGTCGTTGCCCTGGTCATAGCGGTATACATCCTGCATTCTGCCTGGGAAATAGGGCACGAAGCATTTGAACAATTGATGGATCGGGAACTGCCGGACGAAGATCGTGCGCGGATTTTGCAGATCGCGCGTTCCGTACAGGGCGTGGATGGTGTGCATGAGCTAAAGACCCGCAAGGCGGGAAATACCGTGATTATCCAGCTCCATCTGGAGATGGATCCTGGCCTGAGTCTTCAGCAGGCCCATGATATTGCCGATACCGTAGAACGTGAACTGCGACGGGCATTTCCCGGTGCGGATGTCATTACCCATCAGGATCCGGCAGGTTTGATGGAGCCGGGACAGCGTTGCTGGGATGTGGATCTGGTTCAGACGGAGAGGGGAGAGGGGGCAGCCCCCTGATCAATTGGCTTCTTCGTTCAGAGGTTGGCTGCAGTACAGCTCCTGCAGTACTTCAATGATGCGAGTCGTATGGTCCTGGGCCAGGGAGTAGAGGATCGTCTGTGATTGCCGGCGTGTCTTGACGATATGTTCCTTGCGCAACAGGGCCAGATGCTGGGACAGGGCCGACTGGCTGAGACCGATGTGTTCGTTGATCTCGGAAACGGACATCTCGCCCTGAACCAGGGTGCAGAGGATCATCAGCCGGTGCTGATTGGCCAGCAGCTTCAGCAGGGTGGCTGCTTCCAGGGCGTGTGCCTCGATCTGTTCAGGGTCGATCAGCGGTTTACCCGGGTTGGTGATTTCGGGAAAGTCCATTGCGATTGCAAGGCTCCTCTGGAATGACCGGGCAATTATGCCTTATATAAGCAAGTTTGCAATCACTCTATCCCGACAGGGTAGGGTGATTCACTCGCTCTCGAAATGCAGTTCCCGGTGGTGTACGAGAATGGAATCGTGGTGCTGTTCCAGTGCGCGTGCCAGTTGTTCCACCATGAACACCGAACGATGTCGCCCACCGGTGCAACCCACGCCGATGGTCAGGTAGCTGCGTTCGGTGTTTTGAAAACGCGGGATCTGCTTGAGAATGAACTGCAGGATTTCGTGGTGCATTTCCACCACGATGCTCTGGCCAGCCAGGTAGTTGCGGATGGCGGTATCCTGCCCGGTCAAGGGGCGTAGTTCCGGCTCCCAGTGCGGGTTGGGCAGGCAGCGCACATCGAAGAGAAAATCCACATCGGCCGGTACGCCACGCTTGAATCCAAAGGATTCCAGCAGAATGGACAGGCCAGGCCGGGATTGTCCCAGGCGTTGCCACAGTTGTCGCCTCAGTTCGTGCACACTGAGTTCGGATGTGTCGATAAAACGGGTGGCCAGAGCCGCGATGGGTTCCAGTCGTTGCCGCTCTTCCTTGAGCGCCTGCTCCAGGCTCAGGCCTTGTGCATGCAGCGGATGAGGTCGACGGCTTTCACTGAATCGTTGCAGCAATACCCGGTTTTCAGCATGCAGAAACAGTACTTCCACCTGTAATGGATGCTGTTTGAGCTGATGGATCTGTGATTCCAGCGCCTGCAAATCTTCCGGGCGGCTGCGAATATCCACCCCCACGGCCAGTTTGATGGCCGCATCCGTTTCCTGCAGGCTGTCCTTGACATAGGTACTGAGAAAACGACAGGGCAGGTTGTCCACACAATAGAACCCCAGATCCTCCAGGGCGCGCAGAGCGACCGTCTTGCCGGAGCCGGAAAGACCGGAGAGGATGATCAGGTGAGGGGTATTCATGCACGCCTGCTGAGAAGTTTGTACCATGTGCCTATGATTTCATGCCCCTGGATGGGCATCAACCCAAAACCCGCGGGGGAGTGTGTGCATGCGCTTGTGCCATGCGGCAGCCAGGTGATTGTTCCAGTTCAGGAGAGCGGTTGGTCTTCAGGGGCCCAGGAGGCCAGCAAGTCATACAACTCAGCGGTATCCTGTGCCTTTCGTATGGATTCGACCAGTAGCGGGTTTTGCAGGTATTCCGCCAGTTGTTGCAGCGCTGACTGTTGTTGCTTGCAGGCGGATTCCGGTACCACGATGGCCAGTACAATATCCACGGGCTGGTGATCGGTCGCATCAAAATCCAGCGGTTGTTGCAAACGCACCAGTGCGCCTGCCAGCGGTTCGCTTTCCGGCACATCGGGCAGTTTTCCATGGGGAATGGCCACGCCATTACCCAAACTGGTATTGCCCTGCTGTTCGCGTTGGTAAAGGCTTTCGTAGAGGGTGCGTGTCGGATAGTCGAGATCTCGGGAAAGCAGCCCGGCCAGATGTTCCAGCAGCTTCTTTTTGCTGCTGATCTCGGGCAGGATCTGAACCCGTTCCGGGGAAAGCAAATCGGCTATTTGCATGGAATTCGGTTTGGTGTGCCAGATGGCAGAAGCGCCGAATTGTAGGTGAATTCCGGCAGAATCACCAGCCTGCACTCCAAAAGGGGTAGTGCAGGCTGGTTTGATCTCAGCTGTGGGCCTTCAGTTTTTCTTTGTGTTTCAACAGTTGCCTGTCCAGTTTGTCCACCATGGCGTCAATGGCACCATACATGTCATCCCCGGTAGCTTCCGCATGCAGATGTTTGCCGTTAACATGAATGGTCCCTTCTGCCTTTTTTTCATGCTTTTCAACGGTCAGGATCACTTGTGCATCCAGCACCTGGTCAAAGTGTCGAGTGAGTTTTTGCATTTTTTCCTGAACATGACTACGCATGGCGTCGGTGATGTCGATATGATGGCCAGTCAGTTGTAGTTGCATAGTGTTCTCCTTGGTTTGTCGGGAGTCGGTTGCTCCCGCGATTAAAAGCGTTTCTTGCGTTCACTGGAACTGGGGATGCCCAGTGCCTCGCGGTATTTGGCAATGGTTCTTCTTGCCACCTGGATGCCTTTCTCATTCAAACATGCGGCCAGTTTGCTGTCACTCAAGGGCCGTTGCGGGTTTTCTTCTCGCACCAGCTTTTCGATCATGGCCTGGATGGCCACGGCCGAGCAGCCACCGCCATCCACGGTGCTGACATGGCTGGAGAAGAAGTACTTGAATTCAAATACACCGCGCGGGGTGTACATGTACTTGCGGTTGGTGACGCGTGAAATGGTGGATTCGTGCAGGTCCAGTTGTTCGGCCACTTCTTTCAGAACCAGCGGTTTCATGGCCTCCGGGCCGTGTTCGAAAAACCCCTGCTGGTGATCCACGATGCATTGGGCTACGCGCAGGATGGTGTCATTGCGTGTTTCCAGGCTCTTGATGAACCAGCGTGCTTCCTGCAATTGTGCTTTCATGTATTGTGCATCATCGCGCCGAGCCTGCTGGATCATGTCCACATAATACTGGTTCAGTCGCAGTCTGGGTACGAGCTGTTCGTTGATGCTGACTTTCCAGCGACCACCCAGCTTGAACACATGAACATCGGGTGTGATGTACTCCACCGGTGTGGCGTCATACAGCTGTCCGGGCTTGGG
>JALWTZ010000293.1 GCA_026993285.1 Lysobacterales bacterium
GTGTCCAGACCTTCATTGGGGTCAAACAGCAGGTTGCCCGCCGGTATGATCAACAGCCATCGCCGGTTCCAGACCGATCGGCCTATGAGCCGGCTGTCGGAAGTGAACTGGCTGTCGTCCAGTACCGCATCGTAGGGGTAGGCACGGAACTGACTGAAGCGGCGGATTTCCGGCTGGCCGATGAGGGAATCCACCGTGGGGTTCCAGTTTTCATCGACCAGATCCTGTGCCCCGATGGGGAAGGGTACCGGGATGGCCTGGTCGATAACCTGCCATTCACGCACGCTGAAGTTGAAGGCATCCGGGCTGCGCAACACATCCGCGCCCACGGGAATCAGGTAGACCCGCGGCGTCTGGCTGAGCTGGGTGGTGTCATAGCCGTCAAACCACACGCCTGCCGCACGGATGCGGGTACTGAACTGGGTGGGATCATAGGCACTGTCACCGGGGCCCAGTTCCCAGCCGAAGTAGTTCAGACCAAAACTGACCGTGGTGGAGAAGGGAATCACCAGGCCAGGCTGCGGGCCGGCATTTTCCGGTGCGAAGGGCCTTGCATAGCGACGGAATTCCGGTACCTGCCACAGATCCGGCACGATGTTGTCGGTGAGCAGTTGTCGCCAGTCGGCATCGCCCGTGGCATCGTCCGGGATGCGATACAGCTCCTTGCGCAGGGAGAAGCGGTTGGTTTCCACCTGCGGGTTGTTGAAGCCCATCTGCCCCTTGAGTACATCGAAGTTGAGCTTCATCCGCCCCATGGGATCGGCCAGCCCGCGGGAACCGGGTACCGGCTCGCCATTGAGTACCTGACCGATGGAACGCTGCTTGACGATGTCGGTGAGGAACTGCTGTCCACCCTGCCCGTCCGTGCCCAGCAGGTTGGTCTCGTAGTCATAGGCGGTTGCAGCCAGATAGACATAGCGGGCGGCCAGATCAAAGGAAGCCCGGTATTTCTGCAGGGCATCGTTGCGGAAGATGCGGAAGGCCATGTCCTGATAGCGGTATTCCTGGATCTCCGCCGCGCCATTGCGCCGGAAGGCCACCAGTTGATCAAACAGCCGCTGTCCTTCGGCCAGGGTGCTGTAGTACTGCTGGCGCAGTTGTTCCAGTGCTTCCATTCTCTGGAAAATCTCGCTACGCAGCAGCGGTTCCTGACGGATCAGCTTGTCCAACTCACCATAGAGGTTGAACATGTCCATGCGCTGGTTGAGAACAGCAATCTGGCTGCTGGCGGCATCACCCACATTGTCGAACCAGTCATCCTCGTTCTCCAGTGCGAAATCGATGCCGGCAGCACTCCAGCTCAGCGCCTTGGATGCCCAGGTGGACTGTTCCACCGCACAACGAACACCCGCCAGGGTATCGCCACCATTGGAGAAACCAAACACCAGATTCTTCGGCAGACATTCCGTGGCGTTGATTTCCACCTCTTCGATCGACTCAGCCCCTTTCTTCATCGCCAGGCTGGCCAGTTTCAAGCCAAGGCGAGTCTTGGTGATACCCATTTCCACATTGCTCTGCCGATCCTGAATGGCAATTTCGGAGTTCCGCAGGTTGTAGGTAGCCTGCATGGTGCCGATCTGGTCCTCGATATCCTTGCGCAGATTGTCGTATTCACGGAATGCGCGCTTGACATCCACCTGTGCCTGCACCATCTGCTGCAGGATTTCCTGAATCCGCCCCTGTGCCCTACGGTTGCCAACCCATTCAGCCGGTTTGACAAAGCTGGTAAACGCCGGCGTTTTCATCAGCTTGTAATCCACCTGCAGGGTCTGACTCGGATCCTTGATACCCAGCGGGCAATCCGAGTTGAATGGCAGCAGGTTGCAATCCGACGCGGAATCCGATGACCCCAGGCCAAAGAAGCCCAGGCCACTCGGCGCCTCCGTGTACACCGAAGTGATGGCCTGTATTTCGGTGGGCATCAGCGCACCGAAGGATGCATTCGGGCTATCACCTCCATTCACATTGCCATTGGCATCGATATCAAAAGGCGTTCCCGCCAGTTGTGGTGCGTTGATATACATGTAGTGATACAGGTCCGGGCCATCGTAGTTGGCCGGATACAGGCCACCGGCACCGATATCATCCTCGTAGGGGTAGCCGAAGATTTCGATCAGGCGGTTGCGGAAATCGGTTTCCGAAGCCTGGGCATCGCGGCTGATATCATCCACCGAGTTCTGGTTGTTGCGCATCATCCGGTTGAGCTCGTTGGCAAAATCCCAGACCTGAACCACATTGCTCAGGGCCGTTTGTGCCCGCTCGTAGACCTGCTCGAAATGGGTCTGGCCGGCATCGATCAGGCTGGGATCGATATCGAAGGGCACCACACCCTTGGCCAGCCCCAGCGGATTCAGGCCGGCATCGGCATCGTCGATCTTCTGCTGGATCTTGTTGGCCGAGGCCACAATATCCGCCAGTTCGAACACATTGTCCCGCTGGATGATCTGGATGCCCTGGTGGCTTGGGTCGGTATCTTCGGCCGGAATCACCGAGTTGGCGGTCACCCAGTCGAAATAGGCGCCCTGCCCGGCCCGACGGGCCCAGCCGGTTACACCCCAGGCACGGGTCTCGTCCGTATCCTTGTAACCTTGCCATTGGCCTGCCGGGTCTTCCACATAGGCGCTGCGGTAGGTGAGATCCACCACTTCCGCGCCCACCTTGGCCTTCTGGGCGGCGGTTTCCGCGAATTGCCGTTCATCAAGGAAATCCACGGTAATGGGGGCGCCGGCCACGGTAATGGCTTCCGGGCGCGCTTCCCAGGTAAAGAAGGGATGACGCAACAGGTTGTAATAGAAGGTGGTGGCGGTCAGATAATGACCCCAGGCATCCCCATGCCCCTGCGGGAAGAGAATGCGGGCATCCTTCTCGTCGATGACGCCATCGGCATTCTGGTCGGTGATGTTGTAGGAAAGCGCATAGGCCACCTCGCCATCGCCGGTGGTGAAATTCCAGAAGAAACGGTTGTACACCGGGCTGGCGGCTACCGGGCCAAACTTGTCATCACGCCCGCGCAGCAGCACCAGTTCTTCTTCCAGCAGATCCGGCACCTGGTTCTGGAAATTGAAGATAGTCGGCGCCAGTGAACTCAGGTTGCCGCTGGTGGTGATACCGATGGTGGGGTCCTGCGCATCGGCATAGGCCTCGTTACCCAGCAGGGTGTAGAAGTCCACCAGCCGCGAGGTCACCAACAGAATGGCCGAGTTGGCCGGGCCATAGTTGACCGGTGGTGTGGCTCCCACGGAAAGGGCCATGGCCCGGTTCATCACCGACTGGTAGGCCTCGATCAGGCCGATCTGGTTGAGGTTGTCGGGGTCGGAATTCAGGGCAATATCCCCTTCCCAGCGCTCACCCAACTGCACCAGCATGGAAGCATAGTTGTTGGTGGCGGCCTGGGCAAAGTTCTGCACCCGTGCCTCGAAGGGGTTGAGCCGCTTGAGCACCCGCTTCACCCAGCCTTCCGCCAGTTGCGCCCGCTGGTTCAGCGGGGTGGCACCGGGCTGGCCGGCATAGAGGCTCCAGTTGGCCGTGTTGCCACACTGGGGCAGACCACGATAGCGGGCCACAAACCAGTTGTCCGACAGGGTCAGTATGTTGGCACCCTGAATGACGATTTCCACCGCGCCCTGGTTGGAAGGCAGGGTGAAGGGGAACCAGCCGTTCATCTGGCCGTTGTCCGGGTCAGGTAACAAGGCCGGAGGCGTGCCATCCTGGTCGGGCTTGTAGTACCACTCGAATTCCAGGTTCTCGGCCAGGCCACCAAAATCACCACTGTGGCGCAGGGTGAGTTGTTCATCGAAGACATTGTCCGGGGTGATGATCTGCAACTGGCCCTGATAGGGCGACAGCACGGAACCATCTCCGTTGATATCCAGGCAATCCACCCGGATCACGCTCAGGCTGATGGGTGCCGGTGTCAGCGCAGGGTCGTTATTGAAGGCCAGCGTCAGATAGCCATTGCCCTGGGAGGCACCGGCACTGAGCGCGGCCTGCACGCCCACGGCCTTGTATGGGGTCAGCACCCCGTCACCGGTCGGATGCGAGGGGTTGAATTCCTGCCAGGCCACCAGCACATCGTCATCATTGACGGCACGAAGGTTACCAGCGTCCAGGACCTTGCGGATACCGTTGGGGTTGCGGCTCAGGCGGAACAGGGCCTGCACCGCTTCGTCCCAGCTGCAATTTTCACCCGCGCCAGGGGCACAGGTCTTGCTGCTGTTGGGTGGGTTGGTGTTGCCATCATCCAGTTCCAGCAGGGCGGCACGATCCTGTTTGCTCATGACATTGAGTAACAACAGGGGTTCGCCCGCGCCGGTCGCATCGTACAGGCCCTGGAAGATCAGGCGCTTGTTGATGGGGTCGTAGCTCAGCCGCTTACGCAAGGCAATGGGCAGCTTGATGGTGCCCGAGGCGTTGCCGAGGATGTCTTCCTTGCCATCGGTACGGAATTCGGTGGCGACTTCTGAAGGCACCACATTCAATTCCACCTTGCGCGGGGACAACGGGTCCAGCAACTGGGCAGCGGTATCTGCCGGGCCAGAGCCATTCACATTGACCTCGTCATACACCACCTGTACCGCGGCCTGGTTGAAGATATCGGGCAGGCCACGCTTGGGCTCCAGCAGGGTTTCACCCGGAATCAGCTGGGCGGTCTCGGTCGGCCAGCTGATGTCATAAGCCACTTCAATAGGCTGGCTCAGATCCGCCGTGCCACCATTGGCCACCGGCAGCCTCGGCATCCAGGGTATGCAGTCCCCTGTCTGCAGGCCCGAATCCGGCCCGTCAAAGCCCGGTTGCATGGGATAGTAGTAATACACGCTGCCACTGCCTGCTGAGGTGGACCACAACTGGTTGGTGTAGTCCTGGAAGAAAGGTGGTGGCACCGGATCACTGGCGGTGTTCTGACCATCCACCAGCGTTTCCGCACAACCACTGAGCAGACGCAGCGGGTAAGGGGGCGATACGGTAGTGCCCGCCACGCCACTGAAGCGGAAGTTGTTGTAACCGGCTCCCGTGGCTTCCACCTTGTAAACCCGGAATTTCCACTCCCCGCCAACCGGGTCAAAGTATTTCACCAGTGTCCAGGGGTCAGAGTCCGCATCCACTTCATCCACCGGGCTGCCGAAATCGGCCCGCAGGGCAAAAATGGCCTCGACACCGCTGCCGGTCTGCGAAGGCGCGAAGAAGGCATGTTCTTCATTGGGGTTGAAGCCGGGCTGGTTCACATCCGGCTGGCGGTAGAGGCTGAGGTTGGTATAGACCAGCGGGTCCAGCGGTGCCTGCCCCAGCACTTCCCCGCCTTCCTGACTGGCAATGATGATCCGTTCCGGATTCAGCGGCCAGAAGGCCTTGTAGAGCACGGGCTTTTCCGGCCAGAACACCTTGCGGCTGTTTTTGTGATACCAGGCCACCACCAGCTCCTTGCCGGCATCCTGCTGCCGTACCGGGTTGACCACATTCACCGGAATGATCTGGCCGGTACGGGCCGAGCGGTTGTAGGCCGGGTTGTCGCCGGCACCATCGTAGAAGGCCTGCTCATTGAGCACATAACCGGTGCGGCCCGGCTCGTCATGGGTGGGTTCCACCAGCGTCTTGCCAATTTCCGCCGGCACATTGGCCTCGAAATCGGGTGCGTTGGCATAGGCCACCGTGCGCACCACTTCAAAATCCACCGGATACTGGGTGATATCCGGTGTGGGGCCTACCACATAGGTAATCACCGAGAATCCCGGAGAGCTGGCAGTGAATACATTGGAATTGATGGCCGCATTGCTGCCCTGGGCATCGGGAATGATGAGGCCGTTGGAAGGCAGATAGACCCGACTCTTGTCCGCGGGTTCGATTTCCACCGGCGCACCCGCCACATGTACCTGATAGCAGGCATCTCCGTTGATGGCCGTACAACGTTCGGAAGGCCAGGCGGAATTACCGATGGAAATTACCCGGGCAGTGACCGTGGGATCCGCACTGGTACGCCAGCGCAAGGTGACATTATCCGCCGGTTGCAGGGGATACAGGACGGCGTCATTACCACCGACAGGAGCCTGCCAGTAGAACAGCCGGCCAATGGCACCCGATACCGGCTGCCCATCAATCAACACTTCAGGCGGATAGATGCTCATGGACGGATCGGTCAGTTCCGCACCGACCGGTGGTGGCACCGGTTCACCCACAATCCAGTACTGCACATCAAACCAGGCCCCGTCGGTAGACAGATTGGCCACGAACACATCTGCTTCACCATTGCTGCTGACCTGCTCGTCATCACCGAAGACCGCCAGGTCACGGAAATCACCCAGCAGAAACAGGCCATTGATACCATCGAAGGCGATGGCTGCCGCATGATCGTCCTGCAGGCTACCGGCCTTGCCCGGCAGGGCACCACCGGCCGTATCCCCGTCACCACCGGTGACCCAGCGGAAGTTCAGATTGGCCGTGTAGGCCGCCACCAGCACATCGGAAGAGCCATTCTGGCTGTTGAGACTGTTGCCTTCCACCGTAACACTGCCGGTGAAATCACCCGCCAGATAGAGATCGCCACTGCTGTCGTTGGTCGCATTGCGCCAATAGACACCAGGGTAGGCCCGGGCACCGGCAAAGTTGAAGCCGTTGCTTTCAGCAGGATTCAGGGCAATCAGTGCCGAGCCGGTACCATCCGTGGTCGCACCCACATTCTGGCCCTGGATGGTGAATCCGCCGCCGGCGTAATCAGCCAGCACGAACAGTGTGGGACTGACACTACTGTCTCCGGTACCATCATAGAAACTGAGTTGTGTCGGTGAAAGGTTGTTGGGCAGATCGAAGCGGTCCGCATCACTCTTGGCCGGGATGGAAACATCCGCCACATTATCTGAAACGGCATTGAATATTTCAGTAACGAAGGGTTTCAGGTCTGCCGATCGCAACTGGACATCATCCACATGCCAGAAATCCCAACCCGCACCGCTGCCATTCATCATGCGGAAACGCAGCTGGAAACCGGCATGACGGGCGTCGTTGGGCAAGGTAATTGCAAAATCGCGATTGGTACGCCCACCACCTCCATATTCATAGATGATCCGTACCCAGCTGCCCGATGCATTCTTGTAGGCGATTTCGAAGTCTTCGCTGTAATCGGTATCTTCCGAGAAGTAATCCTGCCCTTCCCACAATTTCAGTTTCACCTCTAGACGGGTGGCCGTGCTGGTATCCAGAATGGGGCTGAAAATCTGGTCACCTGATTGACGCCCGGCCATGAACAGGCTATAGGTACAACGGCCGGGGGCAAGTGTCGTTACACCCGTATTGCTGTCGTAGCTGCCAGGTGGGGTTGTGGCAAAGGTACAGCCTGATCCCGGTTGCAAGTGCCAGTACACCCCTCCTATCGCTGGGCCGATTGGATTGCCCTGTGTTGTCCAGCCTGCAGGCAAATGATCTCTGGGGTCATCGCCATCCAGTATGGTCGTATCCGGCTGATTGGCCGCATTGTAACTGCCGATATCATCGAAATTTTCTGTCCAGATTGCAGAACTACCCGCTTCGGCATAGCCACCCACAAAGGTACGGCCTGTACCATCCGTGGCGGCCACCACATCGGAGAAACGCTCGAACTGGCTGTTGTCACCGCCTTTCACCCAGATCCATTGCCCGTCCACATCCAGCTTGGCCAGCCAGCTGCCGGTTCCGTTTGCGGTGCTGATGTTGGTCGGGTTGCCGTTGGTGCTGGAAGGGATGTCGAATGCACTCGAATAGCCCCCGGCCAGGAGCAGACGATCCACCTGCGGGGGAATCTGGTTCTGGTCGCCGGGTATGCGGGCAATGCCGCCCACATGGTCCTCGCCAGCCCCGCCGGCACGGGTGATCCACTGTGTAGCCCCACTGCCATCCAGCTTGAGTACAAAAATATCAATGCTGCCCGCCGATACCGCTTGCTGACCGCTGGCCCGCAAGGTGCCGCTGAATTCACCGGTGAGATAGATGTTCTCGGATGAGTCCAGCACCATATCCACCAGGGTATCATTGGCCGAATTGCCGAAGCGAACGGCCCAGAGCACGCTGCCGGAACTGGTGAGGCGGGCCACATAGAAATCCTGCCCACCGGTACTGCTCAGGGTGACATTACCCAGCTGCATGCTGTTGCTGAAATTGCCGGCAACAAAGACATCACCGCTGCTACCTACATGCACGATACGGCCGGTATCGTCACCGGAACCGCCGAATCCGGCCGGCCATTTGGCCCAGGCCTGTGTGCATAGCAAGAGGCCAGTGGCAATCAGTACGGCTTTCAAGGTCTGGTTCAGAATGCTCATGCTGCTCTCCCTCTCACTGATTCAGGGTGGTATTGGGCAATGCCCGGATGGCCCTGAAGGTTCCGGAAACGAAAATCGGGTTCTTGTGCAGGCCGGTGATGGTTTCCTCGAAAGTACCACCCATCATTTCACTGCCCCATTCCGGCGGTGTGGAACCACCATCCGGCACCGTGGGTGTGAAGGTGAATTTCATGCTGCGGGTCACCCGGTAGGCCTCTTCCCGGTACTGCAAAAACTGGGCATCCAGATTGTCGTGATCCGGATGGTACTTGTGCAGGAAGGGGTTGGTGGGGAAGTCCGGTGCCAACTCCAGCGTGGTCTGCATGACCTGGTTGACAGCGAATGTGCCGGTCATCGGCCATTCGTTGCCGGGGAAGTCATAAGCCACCGTGCTTTGTCTGCGGCCTACCGCCTGCCCATCACGCAAGGAGACACCCGAATAGTTGGCGATCAGCGCCGGATCGGTCAATACGACTTTTCTCGGCGGAGTTACAATTTCCTGCAGGGTCGGGTCGTTTACGCTGGGTGCATAAACCGGGGCGGTTTCCATCAGGAAGACTTCCTTCAACAATTTGATTTCCCCGAAAGCGTTAACATGAAACAGGAATTTCAGCGGGAATTTCTGCGCGGTTGGTTCTGGCGTCACACCGGCTTGCTGGGATTCCGAAACCGCATCCACGACGACTTGCCCGATCCACAGACCCGCATAGGGATTAACCGCTGTTGTGGCCTTGAGCCCGCCCCTGGCGGCTACCGTAGTGGTCTGTGGCTGTGTGCGCTCGGCACGAATCACAAAACGGCGAACAAAGCCCTGCCCGTTGTTCAACTCGATGATTTCCTCATAGGTATCCTGGGTAAATTCTCCGCGGCGTACCGCCAGGGTGAACATCTTGTTCAAACCGGCAGTCATGTTGAGCGGGAAACCATCGGTCAGATCCGGGTAGGACAACTGCTGGGTACCGGGATCTTCCAGCTCATAGCCCAGCGGGGTGGTATCACCGGCCACCCGATTGAAGGTCACGGTGGCATCCGCCGTGCTTTCGTTGGCGATAACAATGGTGGCCTTGGATAGTGTGTTGTTGAAATCCAGTTCATCCCCGCCATCAATATCCAGGTTCAGCGGGCCCTGCCACTGGGAACTGCCGTTGGTATACACCCAATAGGCCTCGCCACGGTTGATGGTTTCGCCATAGGGGCTTTGCACGGCCTGCCAGTGCCCGTCGGCAGACAGCTTGAAAAACAGCATGTCGGCATGGGCCGGGGAATTTTCGAAATAGTCCCCCAGGCTGGGCGGGTTGTTCTCGTCTACCTCGAAACCGGTCAGGGTATACCCGTCGGTAGCCCAGTTCTTGCGACGGAACAGGGGCTTGCCGGTCAGGGTAATGGTGTGGTTGGCGGTTCCTTCGATCTCCACCAGATAGGCCTGGTTGGCATTGAGCCGGTGCAGGTTGTTGAGGAAGGATTCCGGCCGCTTGGGCGGGAAATAGCCAAACCAGCCATCGAAGCTGAGCAACCCTTCGGCCGGGTCGGCCACAAAATCGGCCCCGGCCTGGGGTGGAATCCAGCGCCAGACACTGGCCACCGGCACATCCGCGAAGATGCGGTCGATGCGGTTTTCATCCGGTTCCACTTCCACATAGATGGCATTCCAGCCCGGATGCAATGTAATGGTTTGAGAGATGGAGGCGGCCAGTACCAGGCCACTCCAGGCCAGGGCAGTACCGGATACCAGCAGGGTTTGGATCAGTCTCTTGGCTACATTCATTGCTTCAGCTCCTTGGTCAGGGCATGGCCGGGCATTGCGGGTGGGCCACCGGCCGGTTTGCCCCGGTTTTCTTCAACTTGCAGACGCTCGGGCCAGCTTTGCACGGCCTGGGCACCCAGATATTTCTCGAGAACCGCCTGTTTCATCTGCTCCCGTTTCTCCCGTCGCAGACGATAGGCCAGCGCCTGGCGCACTTCGTCCAGCCCACGGGCCCGGGGTGGTTCGTAGTTCTGCAACCGCACCAGAAACAGGCCCTTGTCGGTGCGTACGGGCGGGGCAATTTCTCCGGGGGTTTTCAGGGCAAACAGGGCATCCAGCACCGCATCGGGCAAGGCGGCATGGCCCTTTTGCAGCGGGTTGACCCAGGCCATGGCACCGCCCTGATAGCGGCTGGCACGGTGCTGGGAGTAGGTGCGGGCCAGATCACCCCAATGCGTAAGGTCCTCCGGCAATTGCCGGGCCTGTTGCAGGATTTCTTCGGCCTGTTTTTGCAAACGGGCCCAGGCCGCCTCGTCTTGCTGGTCCGGTGGCGCAGCCAGCAGGATGATGGCTGGCTTGTATCGGGCCGGGATGGCGAATTCATCCTGATGTAGCTGATAGTAGGCCTGGATTTCCTCATCCGTCAGACGGGTATCGGCCAGGGCCTTTTCCACCTTTTCCTTGACGAAGAGATTGATCTTCGCCCGCTCACAGGCTTCCTGCACATAGGGGTCGTCCGCCACACCGGCATTCTGCGCGGCCTCCAGCAGGCTGGCGCGTTCCACCAGTTCGGCCAGCAGGCCTTCCTGTTGCTGACGGTCCCGGTAGAGCATGGGGCTGCGTGCACGGCGCAACTGCACCACCCGGTCGAAGTCCTGCCGGGTAATCAACCGGTCTCCCACACGGGCGAGGATATCCGCTTCCGCCACCTGCTGCACCGGCGGCGGTGGGCGGTACTGGTTCCAGGCCACGCCATAACCGGCGGCAAACAGGGCCACGGCGATCAATGCCAACTTGCCATTCATGGTGCCGGGTCCTCGAAACCGTCCGCAAAGCGGGTATCGGATATGGTCAGGCTACGCTGAACCGTGTTGTTGCTGCCGTCCTTGTCCGCGTCACCCAGAACAACCGCAGCGGTGCCGGTGACATCCAGCTGGCCGTTGACGCTGACATCCAGATTGGCATCCAGCGTGGTGGTCAGGCTGACGGACGGGCGTTCCAGGCCATTGATGGGCCCCTGAATCACCACCGGGTTGCTGCCGGTCTGGCTGCAGGACGGGCAATTGCTCAGATCCAGCTGCACAGCGGAAGACAACAGGTTCTGATCCAGGTCGATCTGCAGGCTGAAGGTGCCCACATCGGCCGAACCGTGGTTCTCCACCTCGAAGACCAGAGTGAAGCTATCCCCCGGTACCAGATAGGCCGGTGCCTGGCTCAGGTAGGTCTCCAGATCCACGCTGGGCTGGAAGGTAGTGATTTCTTCCGCCACATTGTCATCCGGGAAGCTGTCCACCTGCAGGGCCTGGATTTCCGCCCGCGCGGTGCCCTGGCCCACGGTCAGGCCGCTGGCATCGAAGGGCAGGGTCAAGCTGCCATTGGCCGGCATGTTGGCCGCAGTGGTATCCGGCAGGGCGCAGGCGATCTGGTTGCCGCTCTGCACACATCCGGGTGTCGCTTGCAGAATCAGTCCGCTGGTCACGGTAATCAGGATTTCCGGGTCGACCGCATCCGACGGCCCGTTCATCAACCAGTCGATGGTATAGCTCAAGGGCAGGTTGTTGTTGGCCAGCGTGTCATAGGGATCTTCCGAGTCACTCATGCCGGTGATGCTCAGATCCCCGGTGGGCTGTATGGTCACCGTCTGGCTGACGCTGTTGTTGCCCAGATCCGGATCCGTGACATCATCCGCCGCGCTCTGGTCTTCACGGGCGGTGGCCTCGAACAATGGTGTGGCATAGGCTTCCGAGGAAAGCAGCGCACCGTCGATGGTGATGCTTACCGAACCGCCTACCGGCAGGCTGAAGCCCGCGGGCAATGCGGGTAAGGTGTTGCCAGCAAATGGGCAGGTTCCACCGCCGGATGCCGTACAGGAGGCATTGTTCACCACCAGCGCCGCAGGCAGGGTCAGTGCAGTCAGGCTGCTGTCATTGCTATGGCTGGGCCCGAGGTTGGTGATATCCAGCACGATCTGGGTGGAAGTACCCGGTACCCAGGTGCTGTCAACAGTCGCAGTCAGGGTAATGTCCGCTTCACCCGTGATGGTGATATCCAGTTGCGCCACATCGTCTGCCGGGTCATTCTCTATGGCACCGGTTTCGGTCACACCGGTGGCCACAAAACTCAACACCTGGTTGATAAAGCCGGGATCCACATCTCCATTGAAGACAAAGGTCAGCATGCTGCCCGGCGGCAGGGTGATCGACTGACTGGGCATGGCACCCGTGTCACCGGCCAGGTCACAACTGGCCACGCCATCATCCGTACAGGCCCAGTCTGCCGCCGTCCAGGCTCCGGTAACAGCCAGATCCAGGCTGCCAGCCAACAGGCTGCTAGGCCCGCCATTGCTGATGGTAGCCGTCACCTGCAGGGGCTCACCGGCTATGCTACGGCCATCGGTTTGCTGCAGGGTCACCACCATGTCGGTATGGACTTCCGGCGTATCCAGGCGGCTGACCGTGAGCAGGTTGTTGTTGCTGGCATCATCCACCGTCAGGCTGGCCGCAACATCCGTTCTGCGTTCCGGCGGCAGCTGGCCTGCGGCCAGGCTCAGAACCAGTGTGGCACCGGCTTCCAGATCCACCAGCTGCTGTTGTGCTGCGGTTCCGGTCAGTTCCGATGTACAGGCTGCAAAACCGTTTTCCTGCCAGCGTTGCAGGCCGGCGATCACGCCACCAAGCAGCAGATTTTCCGTGTTGGGCAGTTGCACCAGCGCACGCACATCGGCCAGATGCGGATCACTGGTATCCCCATCGCCCATGCTGTGCAGCAGGCGCAGGGTGCCATCCACCACGGACCGGCGGAAGACCAGCAGTTCCGCGCTGCCGGCAGCCGACAGATAGAGACGGGAGGCATCATCACTGAAGCCCATGGCGTAGGGGCCGCTGAAGGCCGGAATATCCGCCACGCCCGGCTCGATGGTCTGCACCAGCGTCAGTGTGGTGTCATTGACAGCCTTGGAGAAGACGAACAGGTTGCCACTGCCTTCGGCCAGTACATAGAGGAACCGCCCTTGCATGGTGCTGTGCAACTGGCTGGGCACACTCAGGCCTCGCAAGGTCTGGGTGCCGGTCGGTGTGGCAATGCTTGCGTTGTTGCGCACCACCTGCTGGTAGTTCAGCGCGCCGGTGGCAGTGTCGATCAGGAAGGCGCTGATGGTGTCGGATACGCTGGAAGTGGCATAGAGCACCCGCCCGTCATCCGCCAGAGTCAGGGCATTCACGCCGCGCAGCACATTGCTGTCGGGGAAGACCGTATCAAAACCGTCCCGCTGCTGCCCTGCCCAGGTCAGTACGCCACTGACCGGGTCACGGTCAAATCGGTTGATGGTATCCGCACCACTGGAAGCCACATAGGCATGCAGGCCATCCGGAGTAATGGCGATATCCTGTGGATTGACCAGATTCACGGCCTGATCCGGTGTGTTTTCCATGCGCTGGATCAGTTCCAGCGTGCCGGTAAATACATCCCGCTGGAAGACCAGAATGCGGTTGCTTCCGGAGGCGAGCACATAGAGGGAGTCACCAGCGGGGCTCAGGCGCAGGGCCTGTGCACCTGCCAGCCCTTCGACCAGCAGACCATTGCTGCTGTCACCTTCGTCCACTTGTTGCAGGGCTTGCGGTACGCCCGCATTGATCACCCAGCTGAGCAGGTGACCGTTGCTGCTGTCCAGACCATAGAGGTGCTTGCCATCCGCGCTGGGCAGCAGGTGATCCAGCTGGCTGATACGGGTATCGGCATCCAGTTGTATCCAGTTCAACGGTGCGGAACCGGTACATTGCAACACGGTCTGAGCCGGGTCGAAGCCATCGGTCTGGTCGGGTTGCCAGGGCAGCGCCACGGAGAGGGTTTCCATCATGGCATCCGCATTGCCGGTGTTGTCCACCGTCATGCTGTAGCTGGCATCCAGCCCGGCCACAAGCGGCGGATTGTCCAGATCCAGCGTACCGGCCAGGGTGGGCGTGCCACTGACCGGATCGGCATCCGCCGCCACATTGTCCAGCGGGTTGCGTTCGATGGTGGGCAGTTGCACCACAGCTTCTCCCACCATGCTCAAGGTGCCGGTAAAGGAAGACGATACCGAGGTGTTCAGGGTATAGACGGCCTGGCCGCCCACAGCCAGAGAAAGATTGTCCAGGATGCCGCCGTAACCAAAGCTGGAACAGCGACTTCCACGCAGCCGGTTGACCAGCTGTATGCCGTTGTTGCCCAGATAGAGCCGTTGTTCCGCACTGTCCGCCACCATGGCGCCCGGCTGGAGGTTGGCATTGAAGCTGGCGATATTACCATAGCCGGTCTGGCTGTCTTCCCAGATACTGACCGTTGTGCCATCAGCAATCAGCACTTGCTGGCCTTTCTCCACCGGCAGCATGGCTGTGGGTGCCGAGGACAGCATCAGCGCTTGCGTTTGTTGCAACACCAGCACGCCGGCACTGTCACGCAGATAGGTCAGCAATTGTCCATTGTTGGCCGCTCCCAGCACCAGCAGTGCCGATTCATCACGGATGAGGCTGAGATCCAACGGGTTGCCAAACTGGCTGATGCCGCTGAGATCCTGGCTGGAAACCACCTGCAAGTCACCCAGACCGCCATGTTGCAGCGTTACCAGGCGGTTCTGCCCGGTCAACAGGTAGAGATCGCGTCCATTGGCGGCAACGGCCAGTGCCTGTGGCTGCTGGACATCCGGATAGGCACCGGCAAACAGGGTCTGTTGCCAGCTCAACTGGCCCAGCACATCCACATCGAAGCGGGTGAGGGAATCATCCAGGCTGGCCAGCGCATAGAGACGGCTGCCATCGGCCGACAGGGCCAGATGATTGACACCCGCCAGGCCATCGACACCGCCGACCTGATCGATCCAGCTGCCCGCCAAAGTCAGGCTGCCATCGCTCGGGTCACGCTGGAACAACACAATGGCATCGGCATCCGGCGCGGCCACATAGACAAATGCACCGCTGGGACTGATGACCACATCCGAGGCCCCGTCCAGGTTGCTGATGGCCTGGCCATTGAAAGTGGCATTGTTCTGGATCAGATTCAGTTGCACCAGCTCACCGGTACGCAGATCCCGCCGGTAGTGCGCCAGCACATCCACACCCGCGACCTGCCCCACTACATAGAGGTCATTCTGGTCCATGGAGAGACTCATGTGCCGTACCAGATCCAGATCATTGGCCGGCAGGCTGGCATCCTGCAACAAGCCGGGCAATGGCGTGGCCTGACAGGTCCAGCTGCTGAAGCCCAGACCTTCCGGTAACAGCAGGCGTGCCGTTACGGCGGCCGCATGGGAAGGCCCGTTGTTGTTCAGCGTCATGGTGTAAGTCACCGACTGGCCGCTTTCCAGCGCCGTGGCACCGTTGTCCAGAGTGACAGTAACATCCACTTCCGGAATCAGTACGGTGTTTTCATCCGTGGCCTGGTTGTTGCTGGCATCCGGGTCCAGCACGCCTGACGGCGCCGTTACCGAGGCCGTATTGACCACCATACCCACCGCTTCGGTGGATACATTGGCCGTGGCGACAAACTCGGCCTGCGCACCCGGCTGCAGGTTGACCAGCGTATCCAGGTCACCCGTGCCATTGGGCGTGCAGACGGAATTGTCCTGCTGGCAAGTCCAGGCAATGGTGGTGAAGGCCAGCGGGAAGACATCACGTACCCGCGCTCCGGTCACCGCAGCCGGCCCGTGGTTGGTCACCAGGATGTGATAGGTCACCGCTGCACCGGGTGCCACGCCACCGCCTTCATCCACCAGCGCCTGCTGCCAACCCAAGCCGGTAGCCGTATCCCACTGTGTCAACGCAGAAGCATCCGCAGCCGCGGCCCAGACATCTCCGCTTGGGCCATGAATGGCCAGTGCGCGACCTCCACGCAAACCATGAACAAATACCGTGGGTGTCGTCGTAGCATCACCTTCCCTGACCACGGCATCGGCAGTCAGGCTGCCGTCAGCCGGGTTCCGGTTCAGACGGTTCAATGCATTGCCACTGCCGGACAAGGCAAACAGGGCATCCCCTGCGGCATTACCCAACAAGGCCTGCAGATCACTGAATTCCACAGCTGTACCCGCAGTCTGACCCGTCAGACTGCCGGCAAAGGCCAGGCTGCCATCGCCCTGGCGGGCAAACCAGACGATGGATTGCGAATCTGCTGCGGCTACATAAACTTGGGCATTGCCCGGTTCAGGCCAGACCGCGCTGGGGCTGACCATATCAGTGACACCATCCACGCCGCTGATGTAACTGGCCCGGTAGCCCAGATCACCATATCCAGCCTGTTGGCTGTCATTGCCCCGGTCAAGAACCACCAGGGCATTACTGGCCCGACTCACCACATACACCTGATCGCCATCGGCGGAGATGGCCAGTGCATCCGGCAGGCTCATGTCCTGCACGCCGTTGACGGCATTGCGTGCCACGGACTGGTAGCTCAGCTGGCCGGAGCTGCTGTCTCGACTGAAGACCACCACGGCACCAAGAGTACGGCCCAGGGCGTAGACATGGGCGCCATCCGGGCTGACGGCCACATCCACGGCGCC
>JALWTZ010000294.1 GCA_026993285.1 Lysobacterales bacterium
GAATGGGGCCGACGGTCGCGGCTCAACCGCCGCCGATGGCCTGGATGATTTCCACCCGGTCACCGTCGGCCAGTTCATGCTCGGCCTGCCGGCTTTTGGGCACGATGGTGGCATTGACCTCCACCGCCACCCGCTTGCCCGCCAGGCCCAGCTGTTCCAGCAGGGCGGCCACCGTCACGGGTGCGGGCAGTGCCCGCGGTTCACCATTGAGCTGAATGTGCATCTCCATCTCCCGCCAGCAGGGTATTTACAAGCGTCGATATTTGCCAGACACTGGTCATGCAACATTAGCAACATGACATATAAAGCGGCATCAAGGCGCACATCTTAGCATTTGAGAGAGAACGGTCACCATGTCTGAACAGAAAATGAGCTTTGCCACGCCCTTCATGGCCTCCGCGGCTGAGGAGTCGCGGGAGTTTATCGAAGCCCACCTGCAGCGCAAGCAGAAGGAGCTGCAGCAACTGCCGCCCAACGGCGACCCCATGGAACGGGCACGGGTGCAACTGGAGATTGCCGAGGCCCAGGTGGGACTGAACCAGGGTGCCCAGGCCTGGATCAACGCCCGCGCGGCCTTTCAGGTCTTTCTCGACCACGAGGACTGGGAAATGGCCGTCCGCGCGGCGGATGTGCTCTATCAGACCGGGCAGCCGGCCGCCCTGCCCGCGCTGGGCCACGGTGTCTGGCTGGCCGTCACCTTTCCCATCGACCCCAACCTGACTTTGCAGATGCTCAGCTACATCATCGACGAAACGCCGCCGGATGCCGATGGCGCCGCCGTGGCCGCGGTGGCCGCCCGCTATATCGCTGATTTGCGCGCCTCCGAGGACGACTACGAGAATCTGGAATTCCTCACCCGCCAGCAACTGGTGCAGGTGGCCGAAAGGCACAGCAATGTCAGCAACCAGGAGGAACTGGATGCCTGGCTGGACCGGCTGGAACTGCGTGAGCCGGAAGTCTTCCTCAAGCGGCTGGGGCTGGTGGTGGGGGCCATCGTCGGTGAAGAATGGTGGTTTGATCGCGACGCCATTCGTGCCAAACTGCCGGACTGACCGTTCACGGGAAACCACCACGCCATGGGGCTACGCGTACTGCATCATCTTCCGGCCGGCCTGTTGCAGACGGAGGCCACCGGCCTGCTGCGCAAGCTGGGCGGGCCAACCCTGATCGAGCTGGCCGGGCGCAGGGAACCGGCCCTGTTTGTCAGCGTGCTGCAACATGGCAATGAAACCACCGGCTGGGATGCCTTGCGGCGCGTGTTGCTGAAACATCAGGGCCAGCCACTGCCCCGGCGCTTGCAGATCCTTATCGGCAATGTGGAAGCGGCGGCCCGGGGCCTGCGCAAGCTGGAGCAGCAACCGGATTTCAACCGCTGCTGGCCGGGAGGCACCCTGCCTCCCGAACAGGCCGATCACCCCTTCTGCCACATCACCCGGCAGGTGATCCGGCGCGTGGCCGAAGTACCGCCTTTCGCCAGCATCGACCTGCACAACAACACCGGCCTCAACCCGCACTACGGCGCGCTCAACCGGCTGAATACCCAGGCCTTGCACCTGGCCACCCTGTTCAGCCGCATCGTGGTGTATTTCGAGACCCCCACGGGGGTGCAGTCCATGGCCATGGCCGAATACTGCCCGGCCCTGACCCTGGAATGCGGCCAGGTGGGGGAACGTGCGGCGCTGGACCATGCCGAGCGTTTCATCGAAGCCTGCCTGCACATGGACCACCTGCCCGACAAGCCGGTGGCCGCGCACGATATCGACCTGTTTCACACGCGGGCCATCATCCGGGTGGCGCCGGAACTGTCCTTCAGTTTTGACGGCAGCCCGGCGGACATCCGCTTTGTTTCCCGGCTGGATCACCTCAATTTCCGTGAACTGCCCGCCGGCACGCTGTTCGCGGAACTCTCCAGCACACACCCGGCGCCGCTGCAGGCCCGCGATGAGCACGGGGCGGATATCAGCGCGCAGGTCTTCATCCGTGAAGGCCATGCCCTGCGCCTGCGACGGCCCTACATGCCGGCCATGCTGACGCTGGACCACCGCATCGTGCGCCAGGATTGTCTGTGCTATTTCATGGAACGGCTGAAACCGGAAAGGCTGCCACCCGGTTGCGTGGCCCCGGCGGCCCATGCGGCCGTTGAGGCTCAGGGCCGCCAGCCGGAAACGATCGGGTAGCGACGGTCACGCCCGAAGGCACGGGCGGTCACCTTGGGGCCGGGCGCGCCCTGACGGCGCTTGTACTCGTTGCGCAGCAGCAGGCCGATGACCCGGTCCACATCCGCCGCGGCAAAGCCCTCGGCCAGCAATTCCGCACGGGAGGCATCCTCTTCCACCAGCCGCCGGAGCAGGGCATCCAGCACCGGATAGTCGGGCAGAGAGTCACTGTCGCGCTGGCCGGGCGCCAGCTCCGCCGACGGCGGGCGTTCGATCACCGCCCAGGGGATGATTTCCCTTTCCCGGTTGACCCAGCGCGCCAGCTGGTAGACCACCGTCTTGTAGCAATCCTTCAGCGGGGCATAACCGCCATTCATGTCACCATAAAGCGTGGCATAACCCGTGGCCAGTTCGGACTTGTTGCCGGTGGCCAGCAACAGTTTGCCGGACTTGTTGGACAGGGCCATCAGCAGGGTACCGCGAATGCGTGACTGCAGGTTTTCCTCGGTGACATCCGCGCCGCGCCCGTCGAATACCGGTTGCAGCAGGCTTTCCATGCCGCGGAAGGTCTCCTCGATGGGCAATACATCGTAGCGCACGCCCTGGGTTCGGGCCTGTTGCGCCGCACCCTGAAGGGAAAGGTCTTCGGTATAACCGGTGGGCAGCATCAGCGCGTGCACCTGCTCCGCGCCCACCGCCTCCACCGCCACCGCCAGGGTCACCGCCGAGTCGATACCGCCGGAAAGCCCGAGACAGGCACCGGAAAAACCGGATTTGGTTATATAGTCGCGGGTGCCGGTGACCACCGCCTGCCAGAGATCTTCCACGGTCTCCGGCCAGTCAGCCACCGCTTCGGCGGGCTGCAGCGGCCAGTCCAGCAGCCGCAGGTCATCCCGCCAGGCCGGCTGCCGGCTGTGCAGGCGGCCTTCGCCATCCAGCACAAAACCCGCGCCGTCGAATACCAGGTCATCCTGCCCGCCCCAGAGGTTGACATAAACCACCGGCAGGCCCAGCGCGCTGGCATGGGCGCGGGCGGTTTGCAGGCGTTCTTCCCGCTTGCCGTCCTGGAAGGGGGAGGCATTGAGCACCAGCAGGCCATCCACACCCTGTTTCGCGTAGGCGCGAGCCGGGCCGGGGGCCCAGAGATCCTCGCAGATGAGCACGCCCAGGCGCTGGCCGGCGCATTCCACCACCAGGGTATCCGGGCGGCTGTCGAACCAGCGTTTTTCATCAAATACCAGATAGTTGGGCAGTTCCTGCTTGCAATAGCGCCCCCGCACCTGGCCATCGGCCAGCCAGCTGGCCATGTTGTACAGGCGGCCTTCCAGCCGTTGCGGATGGCCCAGCACCACCTGTATGCCCTCGCACTGGCGGGCGATTTCCGTCACGGCCTGTTCGCAGGCGGTGACAAAATCCGGGCGCAGCAGCAAGTCTTCCGGCGGGTAACCGGAGACCACCAGCTCGGGAAACAGCAGCAGCTGTACGCCCTGGGCGCGGGCCTGGGCCAGCGTGTCGACAACCCGTTGCTGGTTCCAGGCAATATCGCCGACCCGCGGATTGACCTGGGCCAGGCCAATCCGCAGTGCATGACCCGGCATTTCAGCCAGCCATCACCTTTGCCATGGTGGCACCCAGATCCGCCGGTGAACGCACGGTGGTCACACCGGCCTTCTCCAGCGCGGCGAACTTGGCTTCCGCCGTGCCCTGGCCACCGGCAATGATGGCGCCGGCATGGCCCATGCGCTTGCCCGGCGGCGCGGTGACACCGGCGATATAGGCCACCACCGGCTTGGTGACGTATTCCTGGATGAACTCGGCCGCTTCCTCCTCGGCCGTGCCACCGATTTCGCCCACCATGATGATACCCTCGGTTTGCGGGTCATCCTGGAACAGTTGCAGGCAGTCGATGAAGTTCATTCCCTGGATGGGGTCGCCACCGATGCCGATACAGGTACTCTGGCCCAGCCCTTCCAGGGTGGTTTGATACACCGCCTCGTAGGTGAGGGTGCCGGAACGGGACACCACGCCAATCTTGCCCGGTTTGTGGATGGAAGCCGGCATGATGCCGATCTTGCAGGCACCGGGAGTGATGATGCCGGGGCAGTTGGGGCCGATCAGGCGCACGCCTTCCATCTGCGACAGCACGGCATCCACCCGCATCATGTCCAGCACGGGAATGCCTTCGGTGATGCAAACGATCACCTGAATGCCGGCATCGGCCGCTTCCAGAATGGCATCCGCGGCAAAGGGCGGCGGCACATAGATCACCGAAGCCTCGGCGCCGGTTTCCTCCACGGCCTCGCGCACGGTATTGAACACCGGCAGGCCCAGATGGGTGCTGCCGCCCTTGCCCGGGGTGACGCCACCCACCAGCTGGGTGCCATAATCCAGCGCCTGCTGGGAGTGAAAGGTACCCTGCTGGCCGGTAAAGCCCTGGCAGATGACCCGGGTACTGGCATCGATCAAAACACTCATGCTCCGGCTCCTTCTTTTGCAGCAGCCACGGCTTTCTGGGCCGCGTCGTTCAGGTTGTCGGCGGGAATGATGGCCAGCCCGGATTCGGCCAGCATCTGCTTGCCCTGCTCCACATTGGTGCCTTCCAGGCGCACCACCACCGGCACACCCACATTCACCTGCTTCACCGCCTGGATGATGCCTTCGGCGATGAGGTCGCAACGAACAATGCCACCGAAGATGTTGACCAGAATGGCCTCCACCCGGTCACTGGAGAGAATCAGCTTGAAGGCCTCGGTCACCCGTTCGGCGGTGGCGCCACCGCCCACATCCAGGAAGTTGGCCGGCTTGCCGCCGTTGAGCTGGATCACATCCATGGTGGCCATGGCCAGGCCGGCACCATTGACCATGCAGCCGATATTGCCGTCCAGGGTCACATAGTTGAGATCGTGTTCGCTGGCGGCCACTTCCACCGGGTCTTCCTGGCGGGTGTCGCGCATGGCGGCCAGATCCTTGTGGCGGAACAGGGCGTTGTCATCGGCGTTGATCTTGGCATCCAGGGCCTGCAGGTGCCCCTCGCCGTTGATGATCAGGGGGTTGATCTCCACCAGGGAAAGGTCCTTCTCCATGAACAGCTGGTAGAGCTGCATCAGAATGTGGGTCAGCTCGCGTACCTGCTTGCCGTCCAGCCCCATGGCAAAGCCGATCTGACGGCAGTGATAAGGCTGCAGCTGCTCGGTATTGTCCACGTGCAGGGTGTGGATTTTCTCCGGTGCGGTACGGGCCACTTCCTCGATTTCCACCCCGCCTTCCGCGGAAGCGATGATGGAAACACAACGGTGCGCCCGGTCCACCAGCATGCTCAGATATAATTCACTGGCGATGTTCGTGGCTTCGGCCACCAGTACCTCGTTAACCGGCAGGGCGCGGCCACCGGTCTGATAGGTCTCGATGGACATGCCCAGCATGTTGCCGGCCACCTCGCGTACTTCGTCCAGGCTGGAAACCAGCTTGACGCCACCGGCCTTGCCACGGCCACCGGCATGTACCTGCGCCTTGATGACCCAGTGGTCACCCCCCATTTTCTCGGCCACGGCCACGGCTTCATCCGCCGTGGTTGCCACATCGCCGGCGGGTACCGGTATGCGATAGGCTTCGAACAGGCGCTTGGCCTGATACTCGTGAAAATTCATCCTGTCCCCCGCAATAAGGTTATGATCAGATGGAAGGCGTGCCATCACAGGAGAAGACACACCGATATGCCTGCAGCCGGAACCATGCCCGACTGATATTCGCCGCCTGGTTTTGCAGTTTGAGCACCGGGAGATTCCCCATGTCAGGCTGGAAAGCGCAGACCTGCGACGAAGCAGCGCATATTGTGGAACAAAGTCCGCTGAATGGCAAAGAAAAAATATCCAATTGGTAATAGGCATGCAAGACGGACACCGACCCGAAAACCAACCCATGCAAGACACCGCCACCGTTGAACTGGTGGTGCGATATCTGAACCTCTATCGGGTATTGCTGAGCCTGGTACTGGCGCTGTTGTTCCTGCTGCCTCCCATGCGCGATTTCTTCGACCACCGGGCACAGGAATGGATCAATGGCGGCACTCTGCTGTATCTCTACGGTGCGCTGGGGCTGATCATCTGGCAACGCAAGTGGGGTGCATACAAAATCTGCCGACAGCTCCACTCCGGCCTGTTGCTGGATCTGGTCTGCACGACCGCATTGCTGCTGGGCAGCGGTGACCTGCACAGCGGTCTTGCCCTGTTGCTCATTCTTCCGCTGGCCGGTGCCGGCATGGCCATGCGGGCGCAAATGGCATTGTTTCATGCTTCACTGGCCACGCTGATGATTCTCACGCTGGCCCTGAATGGCTGGATCAATGCCGGTGCCGACATGACCACGCTGCTGGCCGCCGGCCTGCATGGCATGGCCTATTTCGGCACCGTGGGCCTGGCCATGCGTATCGGCAGAAAACTGGCCGAGAGCCAGGCACTGGCCAGTGCTCGTGGCCTGCAGTTGCAGACCCAGCAACAGATCAATGCGCTTATCCTGCAGCGCATGCGTAACGGTACCCTGGTCATTGATGAACAAGGCCGGATTCAGCAAATCAACGAAGCCGGCTGGTATTTGCTGGGCATGCCGGAAAAACTCCCCCAAAAACTGTCGGACCTGCCTGAAGGCATTCGCCTGCGTCTGGAAGAATGGCGGAAACATGGCCAGCACAACCCGGTGCCCCTGCGCCTGGCTGGTGGCCTGCCCCGCATTGTGCCTCGTTTTGTACCACTGGATCAGCAAACCCGTGGCGCCGTACTGGTTTTTCTCGAAGATGACACCACCCTCAACCGTCGCGCCGAGGAGATCAGCCTGCGCACCCTGCGCGCCATGGCCCGTGGCATTGCTCACGAGATCCGCAATCCCTTGAGCGCCATCCACCACGCAGCCCAGTTACTGGAAGAATCGCCCCTGCCAAAAGAAGACCACAGCCTGCTGGAAATCATCACCAGCCAGAGCCAGCGCATGGATGGCATCATCGACCAGTTGCTACGGGTCAGCATGCGGGAACCAGCACGGATTCGCAGCCTGGATGCCGTTGAGTGGCTGCAGAGCTGGGCCAAGCAACAGCAGGCACCGCCGGAACTGACCTTGCCGCCATCCCCTTTCCCACGCGTTCAGTTTGACCCTGATCACCTGCAAACCGTCCTCGATGAACTGCTGGACAATGCCCATTGCCATGGCCATTTGCCCGGACAGCCCCCCCGGATCCACATCTCCCTGTTCCAGGATACGGATGGCACGCCCGGCCTGCGGTTTTGCGACCGGGGCCCCGGCATTCCCGCCGGTGAAGACCAGAACATCTTTGCCCCGTTCTTTACCACGGCCACGGGGCAGGAACATTACGGATTGGGCTTGTATCTGGCACGATTGCTGGCGGAAGCCAATCTGGCCAGCCTGGATCTGATCGCCAGTAATCATGGCGCCTGTTTTGAACTGACCATGCTGCGCAGCAAAACCCCCTATAATGAGAACATCCGAACCCACAGCTGAAGCACATCATGACGGCACGCGTTCTGGTCATTGATGACGAGGAAGACATCCGCGAACTGATTGCCATCACCCTCAGACGCATGGGGCTGGAAGTCGAGTTGGCTGAAAACCTGCAGTCGGCCTATCTGGCCCTGGCCAGCCAATCCTTTGACCTTTGCCTGACCGACATGCGCCTGCCGGACGGCAACGGGCTGGAGCTGGTGGAACACATCGGCCAGGAACATCCGCAACTACCCGTGGCGATGATCACCGCCTACGGCAACACGGAAGCGGCCGTACAGGCCCTGAAGGCCGGTGCTTTCGATTTTGTCTCCAAGCCGGTAGACCTCAAGGTGCTGCGGGGGCTGGTGGAAACCGCACTGAAACTGCCGGAGCTGCCATCCGGCAAAGCCACGGAAATCCCCTGCGAAGAGCACTCGGTCTGCCTGATCGGCGACTCTCCGGCCATGGAAGCCGTACGCAATCTGATCGCTCGACTGGCCCGTTCCCAGGCACCCGTCTTCATCAGCGGTGCTTCCGGCACCGGCAAGGAACTGGCCGCACGCCTCATCCATCAACAAAGTCCGCGCAAGGATCACCCCTTCGTCGCCATCAACTGCGGCGCCATCCCCGGTGAGCTGATGGAAAGCGAATTTTTCGGCCACAAGAAAGGCAGTTTCACGGGTGCGGTACAAGACCACGCCGGCCTCTTTTCCCAGGCTCAGGGTGGCACGCTGTTTCTGGACGAAGTGGCCGACCTGCCCCTGCACATGCAAGTCAAACTGCTGCGCGCCCTGCAGGAAAAACGCATCCGGCCGGTGGGTGCCAGTGAAGAAGAACCGGTGGATGTACGTATCATCAGCGCCACCCACAAGGCCATGCAACCTCTGGTGGCGCAGGGCCAGTTCCGCGAAGACCTGTACTACCGCCTGAATGTTATCGAACTGCCCATGCCCACGCTGGCTGAACGGGCAGAGGACATCCCGCAACTGGCACAGCATCTGTTGCAAAAACTGGCCCGGCAATGGCAGATACCCGCGCCCACCCTCTCCAGGGAAGCGCTGAAACCCCTGCAACAGCATCACTGGCCAGGCAATGTACGCGAGCTGGAAAACATCCTCGAACGGGCGCTGACCCTCTCCGACCAGCACACCATTCGCCCGGAAGACCTGCATTTCAACGCCAGCCCCCATGCAAGCTCCACCGTTTTGCAACGGCCGGATCATGTGCCACTGGAAAACTGGCTGGAAGATCTGGAAAAACAGGAATTGCACCGCGCCCTGCAACAATGCCAGGGCAACAAATCCCGCGCGGCGGAACAACTGGGGTTGAGTTTCCGCTCCTTCCGCTACCGTCTGAAAAAACTGGGACTGGACAAAAGCTGACAATATGCGTCAGCAAAGCTGACATTTTTTGTCACTTCAGCGCTACATTCCTTTCCAGATACGCTGATATGCCCAGCCAAACCTTCCTGTTAACCATGTAAACTCAATAAGTTAGAATAGATTCGACTTTCCCAGCCAAAACTGGCACGCCTCCTGCATTTTTCTGTGCGTGCCGCCACTGGCGCAAACCAACCCCAACACGCAAGAGAGGAAAGACACATGAAAAAGACCCAATCCGGTTTTACCCTGATCGAACTGATGATCGTTGTGGCCATTATCGGCATTCTGGCCGCCATTGCCCTGCCGGCCTACTCGGACTATGTGATCAAGTCCAAGGTTTCTGAAGGTATTCTGGCCACCTCCCAGTGCCGCACCACCATCGCCGAGGTCTATCAAACCGCTCCTGCCGGTACCACACCTGGCGCTGATGGCTGGGGCTGTGGTGAAGGCTCCACCACTACCCAGTATGTTTCTGCTATCAATACCGATGCCAATGGTGTAATCACCGTAACCCTGCAGAATATTGATGCAACCAATGTGGATGGCAACACCATTACCCTGACCCCGACAGACTCTGCCGGCACAGCCCTCACGGTTGGCAATATCCCCACCCAAGTGGGCGGCTTTGACTGTGCACCCGGCACCCTGTCTGCCAAATACCTGCCCGGCTCCTGCAAGTAAGCCACCGGCAGATCCGACACAAAAGCCGGGCACAGCCCGGCTTTTGTTTTTGTGCGTTTGCTCTACCTTTTGACTCGGTATTTCTGCACAATGGAGAGTGGGTACTGGCCGAGTCAATCACCATTGACCAACTTGGTTGCAGACCATTTCAGCCACTCCACCATTTCATTGCCAGTCCGGTTTCAATCGGATCTAACAAAAACCTGGATGTATGCACACCCACATGGAAGACCTTTAGATTGAGCAGGTCCGAGAAGAATTACTTTCTCAAATAAAGACAGACGCTTTCTGCTTTTCCCCGTTCTTACCATGTACGGTAAGACCTCCCCCCTCAACATGAAAGGAAAGACTCATGAAAAAGACCCAATCCGGCTTTACCCTGATCGAACTGATGATCGTTGTGGCCATTATCGGCATTCTGGCCGCCATTGCCCTGCCGGCCTACTCGGACTATGTGATCAAGTCCAAGGTTTCTGAAGGCATTCTCGTTACCTCCCAGTGCCGTACCACCATCGCCGAGGTCTATCAGACCGCTCCAGCCGGTACCACACCCGGTGCTGATGGCTGGGGCTGTGGCGAAGGCTCCACAACCACCCAATATGTATCTGCTATCAATACCGATGCCAATGGTGTAATCACCGTAACCCTGCAGAATATTGATGCAACTAATGTGGATGGCAATACCCTTACCCTGACCCCGACAGACTCTGCCGGCACAGCCCTCACTGTTGGCGATATTCCCACCCAAGTGGGTGGCTTTGACTGCTCACCTGGCACACTGTCTGCCAAGTACCTGCCCGGCTCCTGCAAGTAAGCCGCTGGCAAACCCTTCACAAAAGCCGGGCACAGCCCGGCTTTTGTTTTTGTGCGCTTGCGCTACCTTTTTACTTGGCATTTCAGTACACTGGAAAGCAGTTTGCAGGAAGATCATGAAGTGTAGCGTATGGAAAACCCCACACCCACCATGGCTGGGCTGACCGGACTGGCGCGAAGGCTGGTCTTCGAGCAGGTACTGGATGAAGCGGCCGCGCGCGAAGCCTGGGAACAGGCCGGCGAGCAGCAGATCCCCTTTGTCACCTATCTGGTCGACCACGATCTGGCCGAGCCGGCTGCCATTGCTCGCGCGGCCGCGGAAGAGTTTGGCCTGCCCATCGTCAATGTGGAGGCCATCAATCCGGAGCATATGCCCATTTCGCTGGTGGAAGAAAAACTCATCACCAGCCACCATGCCCTGCCCTTGTACAAGCGGGGCAACCGCCTCTATGTGGGCGTGTCCGACCCCACCAATCAGCGCGGGCTGGATGAGATCAAGTTCCACACCAATCTTTCCGTGGAACCGATCCTGGTTCAGGAGGACCAGCTTTCCAATGCCATCGACAACCTGCTGGATCAGGCCGGTGGCTTTGGAGACATGGAGGATGCCGAAGGTCTGGAAGATCTGGAAATGGACGATGGCGACATGGACGAGGACGAAGGCCCGGTCGATGTCTCCGGTGCGGATGAGGCGCCCATTGTCCGCTTCGTCAACAAGGTACTGGTGGACGCTATCCGCCGGGGCGCATCGGACATCCATTTTGAACCTTTTGAAAGTTTCTACCGGGTTCGCTACCGTCAGGATGGCATCCTGACCGTGGTAGCCACCCCACCGAAAAAAATGAGCAACCGCATTGCGGCACGCATCAAGGTCATGGCCGGGCTGGATATTGCCGAACGGCGCGTCCCCCAGGATGGCCGGGTCAAACTCAAGCTCAGCAAGACCCGCGCCATGGACTTCCGTGTTTCTACCTGCCCCACCCTGTTCGGCGAAAAAGTGGTGATGCGGGTACTGGACAGTGCCGCCGCCAAGATGGGCATCGACAAGCTGGGTTACGAAGACGAACAGAAAAAGCTGTTCCTGGATGCCATCGCCATGCCCCATGGCATGGTTCTGGTCACCGGTCCCACCGGTTCCGGTAAAACGGTTTCGCTCTATACCGCGTTGAACATACTCAATACCGATGAACGGAATATTTCCACTGTGGAAGACCCGGTGGAAATTCGTGTCGCCGGCATCAATCAGGTGCAGCAGGATGAGAAAAAGGGAATGACCTTTGCCGCCGCCCTGCGCTCCTTCCTGCGCCAGGACCCGGATGTCATCATGGTGGGGGAAATCCGTGACCTGGAAACCGCCGAGATCGCCATCAAGGCGGCCCAGACCGGTCACCTGGTGCTGTCTACCCTGCACACCAACGATGCACCGCAAACCATCGCCCGACTGGCCAACATGGGCGTGCCGCCCTACAACATCAGCTCGGCGGTCAACCTCATCATTGCCCAACGGCTGGCTCGCCGCCTGCACGACTGCAAGAAGAAAGTCAAACTACCCCGTGAGGCCCTGCTGGCCGAAGGTTTTCGGGAGGATGAGGTCGACGACCTCGAAGTCTATGAACCCGTAGGCTGCAGCCAGTGCCACGAAGGCTACAAGGGGCGAGTGGGTATCTATCAGGTCATGCCCATCTCCGAGGAAATGCAACGCATCATTCTCTCGGGCGGCAATGCATTGGACCTGGCTGAGCAGGCACGAAAGGAAGGCATCCCCGATCTGCACGAATCCGGCCTGAACAAGGTACGCCAGGGCATCACCAGCCTGGCAGAAGTCAACCGCGTGACCAAGGACTGAATCCATGGCAACCACCCAGAAGAAAAAAGATCGCAAACGCCTGCCCGAACCGGAAACCTTTGTCTGGACCGGCGTCGACCGCAAGGGGCGCAAGCTCAAGGGCGAAACGACGGCAGGCAATGCCAATGCCGTGAAGGCGGAACTGCGCAAGCAGGGCATCAAGCCCGGTGCGGTCAGGAAAAAGCCCAAGCCCCTTTTTGGGGGTGCCGGCAAGCCCATCACACCGGGCGACATTGCCATTTTCAGCCGCATGCTGGCCACCATGATTGCCTCCGGCGTACCCCTGGTACAGGCCTTCGACATCATTGCCAGCGGCTCCAACAATCCTAATTTCCAGAAAATGATGAAGGAAATCAAGGCCAGTGTGGAAGGTGGCTCCACCCTCACCGAAGCCCTGGCCGAACACCCGGTACAGTTCGACAGTCTGTACATCAACCTGGTCAATGCCGGTGAGCAGGCCGGTGTGCTGGATCAGCTGCTGGATACCATCGCCACTTACAAGGAACGGGTGGAAGAGCTGAAGGGCAAGATCAAGAAGGCCCTGTTCTACCCGGCCATGGTCATGGTCGTCGCGGTGGTGGTTTCCGCGGTATTGCTGATTTTCGTTATCCCGCAGTTCGAGAATGTGTTCAAGAACTTTGGTGCCGACCTGCCGGCCTTCACCCAGATGCTGATTGACACCTCACGCTTTGTACGCTCAAACGGCTTTATCATATCGGTAGCCCTGATTGCCGGTGTCGTTGGTTTTATACAGCTGTACAAGCGTTCCCGTGCACTGCAGCGTGGCATGGACCGGCTCAGCCTGAAAATCCCCATTATCGGGCCCGTGCTGGAAAAGGCAGCCATTGCACGATTTACCCGTACCCTGGCCACCACTTTCGCAGCCGGCGTGCCCCTGGTGGAAGCACTGGATACCGTGGCCGGTGCCACCGGCAATATTGTTTTCGAAGATGCCACCCGCCAGGTCCAGCAAGACATCTCCACGGGGCACCAGCTGCAACTGGCGATGAAACAGACCGGCGTGTTCCCGCACATGGTCATCCAGATGACCGCCATCGGCGAGGAATCCGGCTCCCTGGACTCCATGCTCAACAAGGTGGCCGACTTCTACGAAAATGAAGTGAACAACACCGTGGATGCCCTCAGCAGCCTGATGGAGCCACTGGTCATGGTGGTCATCGGGGTCTTGGTCGGCAGTATGGTCATCGGCATGTACCTGCCCATCTTCAAACTGGGCGCCGTGGTCTGATTGATGACTGAATTGCTGGATTTACTGCAGACCCACCCGTTGCTGTTCGCGCTGTTGACCGGGCTCCTTGGGCTGATTTTTGGCAGCTTTCTGAATGTAGTCATCCTGCGACTGCCACCACGGCTGGAATACCGCTGGAAGCAGGAATGCGCGGAGTACCTGGATTTGCAGGATGACACCTCGACGGCACCACCGGGGCTGGTCCTACAGGCTTCCCACTGCCCGCAGTGCCATCACACACTGAAACCCTGGGAGAATATCCCGCTGTTGAGCTGGTTGTGGCTGCGCGGGCGTTGCAGCCAGTGCCAGCAACCCATCAGCTGGCAATACCCCCTGATAGAAGGGCTTACCGCACTGGCCCTGGGATGGCTGGGCTGGCAGTATGGACCAACGATCTCCTTCCTGGCGGCCAGTCTCTTCACTCTGATCCTGATTGCCCTGACCGGCATTGATGTCCGCACTCAACTGCTGCCGGATCAACTGACCCTGCCACTACTCTGGGCCGGTTTGCTGTTTAATCTTCAGAACGGTTTTGTGCCGCTCGATCAAGCCGTGATCGGAGCTGCAGCCGGCTATCTTTCGCTGTGGTCGGTCTATTGGCTGTTCAAGCTGGCTACCGGCAAGGAAGGTATGGGCTATGGAGATTTCAAGCTGCTGGCTGCACTGGGTGCCTGGCTGGGGTGGCAGATGCTGCCCCTGATTATTCTGCTTTCTGCCGTGCTTGGGCTGATCTTTGCTCTGCTGATGATGCTCTTTCTCCGTCATGACCGCCGCCAGCCCATTCCATTCGGACCGTATTTGGCCGCGGCCGGCTGGATCGCACTCAACTGGGGCTCGCTCATCGTAGACCGTTACCTGCAAGCACTAGGGGTATGACCAGCCCACCGCCCCTGGTGGTACTGACTGGCGGCATTGCCTCGGGCAAGACTACGGCCAGCCGTGCCTTTGAACAACGCGGCATCACCGTGGTCGATACGGATCTGCTGGCACGGGAAATCGTTCAACCCGGCCAGCCGGCGCTGCTGGAAATTGCCAGCCAGCTGGGTGAATCGTTCATCCTGCCAGACGGCCGCCTGGACCGTTCACGGCTGCGCCAGCATATCTTCGAACATCCACAGGCACGCAAGCAACTGGAAGCCATCACCCACCCGCGAATCCGCCAACTGGCGATGGAACGGAGCGCACGGGCGGATAGCCCCTATGTATTGCTGGTCGTCCCCCTGTATGTGGAAACCGGCTGCGCCTATCCCGCCTGGAAAACCGTGGTTGTGGATGTGCCGGAACCCGTTCAATTGCAGCGCCTGATGGCCCGGGATGGCATGGACAGGGACAAGGCGCACAAGATTCTGAAGGCACAAGCCAGCCGGCAAGCCCGCCTGGCTGTGGCCGACCATGTATTGAACAATGAAGGCCAGCCCGCCGAGCTGGAAACCCAGATCGCTCAATTGCACCAGCACCTGTTGAAACAGGCACGGGCCAGCTGCTAGAAACCAGGTCAGACGCTGTTTTCCTGTCACCGGAGATTATTACGCCCAGAAAGCACGAATGCCGGCCACCCCCACTGCACCGTGCAGGCGGGCTAAAGCCAGTACATCCGGGCCCAGGCCGCCCAATGCATAAACCGGCACTGCAGAATCACAAACCCACTGCTGAAACCGTTCCCAGCCAAGGGGGGCAAGCTCCGGGTGGCTGCGGGTGGGCTGAACAGGCGAGAGCAATACAAAACGGGCACCCGCCTGCCCGGCCCGGGCCAGACTGGTCGGATCATGGCAGGAAGCCGAGAAAGGCTGCTGTACCAGCATGCCTGATTCCAGCCCCGGTTGCGTCAGGTGTACGGCACCGGACCAGGCAGGCAAGAGCGGCCACAAGCGCTGATGGACGATGGGCTCCAGACCGCCAGACCGGGCCTGCTCAAGCCAGCCATGCAAAACCGGGGTGGAAAGCCTGCTCGTATCCATGCCGGGACGCAACAACAGGCGACGCGCACCCATGGCGACCAGCCGCCGTAGCACCGCGGGTTCGGGAGGCTGTAACAAGCACTCTTCCGGGGTGATGGCCAGAAGCGGGGCAAACAGGCTTTCGGCCACCAGCCGGTCCGCCGGGGGCATGGCACCGCCCTGGGCCATCTGGTGCATGGCGGTTGTTTCAAACCATTCCACCGCCTGACCTTCCAGCCCGCGTGGCTGGCCCTGCCATCGCCGTACCCGCAGCACATGCAGGCACAATGCCCGCTGCTCGATTCGCTGCCAGGGGTGGGCTTCCGCAATGCGAATGCCCAGCTCTTCCATCAACTCCCGGGCCAGGGCCTGTTCCGGGCTTTCTCCCGCTTCCAGCTTGCCGCCCGGGAATTCCCACAGCCCGCCATGGGCCTTGTGTGTTGGCCGTCTGCCCAGCAAGATCCGTCCATCAGGACCTTGCAGCAACGCGGCCGCTACCTGCAGCATCGCATCCTGACCAGAAGGCGCTCAAGCCCATCCTGAACCGTCAGCAGCAAATACACGGCTTTCCAATCAAAGCTTGCCGTGGCAGTGCTTGTATTTCTTGCCGGAACCACAGGGGCAGGGCTGGTTGCGCCCCACCTTCTCCCCTTCACGCACAAAAGGCTGGTGAGGCTGTTGTTCATCAGGCTCTCCTTCAGGCAGCGCTTGTGCTTCGGCGTGCTGGAATTCCATCTCCTTTGGTGCCTGCTGCTGTTCCTGCACGGCTTCCACCGCCTGTTCGTTTTCCACCCGCACGCGTGCCAGCAGGGTAGTGACTTCCTCTTTCAGCCGTTCCAGCATGGCTTCGAACATCTCGAAGGATTCGCGCTTGTATTCCTGCTTGGGCTGTTTCTGGGCGTAGCCGCGCAGGTGAATGCCCTGGCGCAGGTAATCCATGTTGGCCAGGTGCTCTTTCCACAGGTTGTCCAGCACATTGAGCATGACGGCTTTCTCGAAGGAATACATCACCTCGCGGCCCACCTGGGCCTCTTTGTCGTCAAACTGCTGGTGGATGGCCTGCAGGATCTTTTCCTTCAGTGTTTCCTCGTGCAGGCTGTGATCCTCTTCCAGCCATTGGCCGATGGGCAACTGGAAGCCGAACTCGCCTTCCAGCACCTTCTCCAGCCCCTCGACATCCCACTGTTCATCCAG